>DATEGV010000113.1:0-5602 GCA_035279925.1 Ktedonobacterales bacterium
CACCCGGATCGGGCCTCCTGGCCCGCGATGCGGCCTGCATACTCAAATTGTCAAACTCTCCGCTTCTTCCACACCACCAAGATCATTGTCAGAACGAGGGAGTGTGTCCCATTGTGGGGTTACGTACTGGAGCGGGCGCACTGCTCACTGCGGTCTCGCGGCGTCTCTACCCTGTCGCGCCGACCGGTCGCGCGCACCCTGCTCTCTCTCCTCAGTATCGCGTATGGAGCGCCATTCTGTCAAGCGTGGCCGCCATTCGTCAGCCGCTCCACCACCGCACGATTGCAACGCACGAAGGGCGCCATGCGGGCGCTATCGCACGCGCTACGGCTCACCAGTGGCCGCGATGAATCGCGCGCCCGTCACCGCCAGCAGATCGCTCACGCGCAGCCGCAGGTTCACGCCGCGCTGGCCGCCGTTGATGTACAGGGTGTCCCGCTCCTGGGCCGTCGCGTCCACATACACCTCGAACCGCTTGTCCAGCAGCGCCAGGGGTGAGATGCCGCCCACCTTCAGCCCCGTGAGACGCTCGGCGTCGCGCTGTGGCGCCATCCGCGCGGACTTCGCGCCCACCGCTCGCGCCACCAGGCGCGGGTCGAGCTCGCGGTCGCCCGGCGTCACGACGAGCAGATGTCGCTCTCCATCCGCTAAGACGACCAACGTCTTGTACACGCCACTCGCGGGTACTCCCAGCAGGGTCGCAACCTCCTCGGCGGAGTGGATGGTCTCCGGATAGGTGAAGGTGTCATAGGCGATCCCGCGCGCGTCCAGCGCACGCATCGCGTTCGTCTTCGGCGCGCTCTTCTTCGGCATAGATTCGTTCCAACTCAGCGTGGGCTCTCGCCCAAGATCGTCCCGTGCGCGGGCCATTGATGGCCGCGCGTACCGATTCGCCACACACCTATCGTCCGGGGTTTTTTCACACCGGCGGCCATCTGGGCTATACTTTGCCGTGGATGGTCTGGCGGCGGCGCTCCGCGAGCGCGCGAACCGCGTGGAAGGACCCTCATCCGACCTGTACGCACAGGAGCATGTATACCATGTCGAGTAGTCCCGCGCGGCAACCCACCACGGCGTCGGAGGCGCTCATCACGGCGGAACAGGCTGTGCTCGCCGCGACCGGCGTGCCTGTCGAGCGCCACGAGGCCGACATCGCCGGCGTCCGCATGCATTATCTCACCTGCGGCGACGGGGAACCGCTGGTGATGCTGCATGGCCGGGGAGCCAACGCCGCCGTCTTCGCGCCCGTGCTGCCGCTGCTCGCGGAGCGCCGCCGTATCATCGCGCCGGATCTGCCCGGTTGGGGCCTCTCGGAGAAGCCGCCCTTTCGCGGGCGCACGGCGCAGGACGCGCTGCGAGTCTGGCGCGATGGTCTGGTGGGATTCCTCGACAACCAGGGGCTTTCCCAGGCCGACCTGCTCGGCCACTCGATGGGCGGCTTCACCGCGCTGAGCCTCGCGCTGGAGCAGCCCGCGCGCGTCAGTCGCCTCGTGCTGGCGGACGCCGCCGGCCTGGGGACGCAGATGCAGCTCGACGAACGCCTGTATTTTGGGCTGGTGCCCGAGAAGCTGCACCGTCGCTTCGGTCGGCGGCTGACACGCATGGTGATGAGTCGCAGCAACGGCGAGCGCGCCCGGCCGGAGCTTGAGGGGCCGATGTTCGAGCTTTCGCACGCCCTGCTCACCCAGGAGGATGTCATCCCCAGCGGAGCCGCCGCGTTTCACACGTGGGTTAACTTCACCGGCGTCCACTACACGCTGACGGACCGGCTCAAAGAGTTGCGCATGCCGACGCTGATGATGTGGGGCGACCGCGACAGCGTGACCAATTATCACGAGGCGTTCGTCGCCGCGCGCACGCTGTGGGATGGGCAGATGGTCGCGTTCACCGGCTGCGGCCACTCGCCCTTCGCGGAGCGGCCCGACGACTTCGCGCGCGTGCTGCTGACCTGGCTCGACAATGTCCATGTGCCGTCGCGCGTGTAGGCGCGGAGGAGAAGGAGACGACGATGGCCCCGGACGCGCTGCTCCAGACGAATCTCCCGCTGCCACGCTTCGGCGGTGGCAAGGTGCGCGACACCTATGACCTCGGCGACCGGCTGCTGATGGTGACGACCGACCGGCTATCCGCGTTTGATGTCGTGCTGCCCAACGGCATCCCCGGCAAGGGCGAGGTGCTGACGCGCCTCTCCGCATTCTGGTTCGAGCGCACCCGCGATATCGTAGAGAACCACCTGCTCAGCGTCGCCACCGCCGATCTGCCCGAGGCCGCGCGGCCCTATGCGGAGGAGCTTGCCGGACGCTTCATGTTGGTCCGCAAGGCCAAGCGGCTCGACTTCGAGTGCGTGGCGCGCGGCTATCTGGCGGGCAGCGCGTGGCAGGAGTACCGCGAGAGCGGGTCCGTCTGTGGGCGTCGCCTCCCCGGTGGGCTGCGCCAGGCCGATGAGCTGCCGGAGCCGATCTTCACCCCGGCCACGAAAGCTGAGAGCGGCCACGACATCAACATCTCCGTCGAGGACCTCAAAAACACGGTTGGCGAGGAGTTGGGCCGGGCGCTGGAAGCTGTGACACTCGCGGTGTATCAGGCGGCGGCGGCCTACGCGCGCGACTGTGGCATCATCATCGCCGACACGAAGATGGAGTTCGGCCTGCTGGATGGCCGGCTGCTCCTGATAGATGAGTTGCTCACGCCCGACTCCTCGCGCTTCTGGGCGCTGGGTGAGTACGCGCCCGGTGGCTCGCCGCCCAGCTTCGACAAACAGTACGTGCGCGACTGGTTGGAGCGCAGCGGCTGGAACAAGACGGCGCCCGGGCCGACGCTGCCGGATGAGGTGGTGGCGGGAACGGCGGCGCGCTACCGCGAGGCGCTGGCGTGGCTCACGGACGGCGGTTGAATGTGATATCGCAATGGCCGGTTTGTCTGCGAGAAATGAGTAAACAATGACGAAGCGCGTCTTGTTTCTCTGCACTCATAACTCCGCGCGCTCGCAGATGGCCGAGGGCCTGTTGCGCGCGGATGGAGGCGACCGGTTCGAGGCGTTCAGCGCCGGCACAGAGGCCACTCACGTGCGTCCGCTCGCCATTCGCGCTATGGCGGAGATCGGCATAGACATCTCCGGCCAGGACAGCAAGACGCTAGACAGGTACCTCGGCGAGCCGTTTGAGGCGGTCATTACCGTGTGTGACCAGGCGAACGAGGCCTGCCCGGTCTTCTTTGGCGCGCGGCGGCGCCTGCATTGGAGCCTGCCCGACCCTTCGGGGGCGACGGGAACCGACGAGGAGCGGCTCGCGGTCTACCGCTCGGTCCGTGATGACCTGCGGCGGCGCATGGAGACGGAACTGCTCGCGGGCGGATGAGCCGTATTTTGCGCCAGGCGCCTTGCGGGAGCGCGCCTGAGACGCCGAACCGCGCGGCGAGGAGAATGCGAGCCGGAGCCGCTCAACGTGGCCCGTTATCAGGAGGCGACGCCGCGCGCCGGCCAGGCGTAGAGCGCCGCAGAGCGGCGACAATTGTCTCGTACGGCGGCGTCGGTGTCAGGCGCCCGGCCGGCGTCCGATAGACTCGGCACGCGAGACCCGGCGTTGCGTCGTTTGGCAGCGGGGCGATGTCCTCGCCGTTGATCCGCACACTTGGTGAGCCATAAAAGCATTGCCGATGCGCCTCCGCGTCGGTTTCGACACGAATCATCTGGATCGGCGCCGTGACGTTCTCGGAGATGAGCGCGTTTCTGACGAGTTCGACGGCGCGCTCGTGATTGGGACACCCCTCGAAATAGAGGACCTCAATGGTCGGCCCGCCAGATTTTGCGCGCTGAGTCATGGTCGCTTCTCCGCGTATGCCGCGTGCGTTCCTACCGAGGAACCCGCGTGTGACTTGCTCGCCACTATGGAGTGCGGGCGAAGGATGGCGCCATCCCTCGCTTTGCTCGCCCAACAGTCACGCGATCCGCTTAGCAGCACCCGCAGTCGGGGCAGTCACAGGGACACTGCCCGCATGGGCAATCGCACGTCTCAAACGCCCGCATGGTCATCCTCCCTCCTTGCGCCCACCTCGGGCGGCAAGGCGATACAGCTCATGTCACGACACTCACCGAACAGTTGATCCGTCGCGTCTGGTGGGCAGGCGTCAAGCGCGTGTTGATACCCTTCCACCATAACCCGCAGTTGGCGAAGCTCGGCCATCTCCTCATCGAGCGCCCGCAGACGCTGGTGTGTCAGCGCCAGCAGCTCCTGTTGCACGTCCGCGCAGCGCGCGTCACTGGCTCCCGCCAGCAGCGGCCTCGCGACGGAGAGGGGTACGCCCAGGAAGCGGATGCGCCGCAGCAGAAGTAGCCGGTTGACATCAGCGGCTTCGTAGTGGCGGTAGCCATTGGCCTGGCGCGCGGGCCGAGGCAACAAGCCGATGTCCTCATAGTAGCGGATGGTCTTCGGGCGCATCCCCGTGAGCCGGGATAACTGGCCGATGGTCAGCCGGTCCGGCAGGACGGAAGCGTCCCGACACTCGCACAGCGCGTCGTCCACTGGTAGCGCATGCATCCTGGTTTCCCCTTCGCCATTCAGCGTACACCTTCCCGCCGCTGGAAGGTCAAGGGCGAATCTGAGCGTCGCGCCGGAGGGCGAAATATCCCGCATCAGGACTACACCCAGGTGATAAATACCAGGCAGGAATCGTGAAACGTCTCTCAATAGGTCGCCAGTGTCTCGATGAGCAGGTCCCAGAAACGCGGAACATCAATGCCAACACCGACCTGTGCGTTGGCGGGCTTGCCCGTTACGCCATGCACGTCACACACGGTGCGCCCGAGTGTCAATTCGCCACGCAGCTCAACATCAACGCGCATGGGCTGCGTCCGCAACAGGGTGGGATCCGCCACATGCGCCACCGCGCAGGGATCGTGCAGCGGCGGGGCGGAGAAGCCGAATACCTTCAGGTAGGTCTCGGCAAAGAAGCCCAACAGGTCATCCACGAGGTGGGCGACTGGTGTCCCAAGCGCGCGCACCCGCGCGCGGACGTCCGGCGTGGCCTGCGCGGTGTGGGTCACGTCCAGACCGACCATCGTCACGGGTCGCCCGCAGGTGAAGACGATATGCGCCGCCTCCGGATCCACGTAGATGTTGAATTCAGCGGCAGGTGTCCAATTGCCGAGCCCAATCGAGCCGCCCATGAGGACGATCCGCTGGATTTTGGGCACGATTGCCGGCTCGCGCCGCATGGCGGTCGCGATGTTGGTGAGGGGACCGGTCGCCACGACGGTCAAATCGCCCTCGGAGGCAAGCAGCAGCTCGATCAGGAGATCCACCGCATGCAGCGGGGAAAGGGGAATGGTAGGCTCGGGCAAGGACGGACCATCCAGCCCTGAGGATCCGTGAATGCTCGGCGCGGTCACGAGTTCGCGCACGAGCGGCCGATCCATTCCTTGGGCGATGGGAATCGAATGAATACCGGCCAGGCTACACACCCGCAAGGCGTTATACGCCGTCTTTTCGACGGTCTGGTTCCCGGCCACGGTGGTGATGGCCTCCAACCGCAAGCCAGGGGCGTGAGCCGCCAGCAGGATCGCGATTGCGTCATCATGTCCCGGATCGCAGTCCAGCACGATTCG
>DATEGV010000114.1:0-8992 GCA_035279925.1 Ktedonobacterales bacterium
CCTCGCGCGCCAGGCCCTCCTCGACAGCTTCGCCATACTCCAGGCCGCCGCCGGCCAGATTCCACCAGCCGATGTCGCGGCGTCGCGCTAGCAGGTAGCGGCCGTCACGTTCGATCACCGCGAAGACGCCGATGCGGAAACGCGCTTTCGCATCGCCAGATTGTTGGTCGGCTTCGCCCACGTCACTCTCCCGCGCGCGGGGCTTCAGCCACGCACCGTGCTCTGGCTCCTCAGGGCTGTGAGGATCGCTTCGGTCTCAAATCTGGAAGTCGAGCGAGTCCTCGTCTTCGCGCTGGCACTCGAGTTCCGTCTCCACGCCATGACGCAACAGCATCTTCGCGGGCTGAGCGACGACGACCGTGTGTGGCGGCAACGATTGTACCACGAGGGCCATCGCGCCGATCTTGCTGTCGCGGCCGATGGTGATGGGGCCGAGGATGGACGCGCCCACGCCAATCGTCACGTTGTCGCCGATGGTGGGGTGTCGCTTCACGCGCCCGTCGCCGCGATGCTTCCACCAGCCGGTCGCGCCCAGCGTCACCTGATGGTAGAGCATCACGTTGTCGCCGATCTCCGCCGTCTCGCCAATCACGACGCCGGTGCCGTGGTCTATGAAGAAGCGTTTGCCGATGCGCGCGCCCGGATGGATCTCGATGCCGCCCGTCAGCACGCGGGCGATCTGTGAGAGCAGGCGTGGAACGAAGGGAACACCCGCGACATAGAGGCGATGCGCGACGCGGTGTACGAGCAACGCCCAGAGGCCCTGGTAGAGCAGCGCCTCGAAGATGTTGCGCGCGGCGGGGTCTTTCTCGAAGATCACATCTATGTCGTCGGGCCAGCGCGTCCGTTTGCGCGCGAGGGTGGGCGGCGACGGCGGGCGCTCTCGGTCGGAGTCGCCCCAGGCGCGCATGTCCGCCAGCGCGGCTTCCGCCATGCGTTGGCCGTCGTGGTTGTCGCGCGCCTCTTGAGTCGTGATGTGCCGTGCCATGTGCTTCGCCTTCACCATCCGCCAGCGTGAAACGCTTGCAAAAGTTCCCCAAATGAAGTGTAGAGCGGAGCCAGAGGCGCGTCAAGGCGAACCGCACGTGATGGACGGTCCGATTCTTCCAGTCCGGCTTGGCCGGACTTCGCGGCCGAAGGCCCTCGCTCCGCTCCCATGCCCGCTACGCAACGGGATGCGTTGCTCCTCGCGCCCGCTGGGCGCTCGCGCGGTCATGCTGGCGCGTATTTATTCGCCGGCCGCCTACCTACGCGGCTCGATGTAGAGCTAGTCCCAGAATTCGGCTATGCTATACTGGACGAGCTTTGCGCGATTGCGCCGATCATACGTTACACCTATGGGGATACGCGCGGCGCGACACGCGCGTTCGGCGTACTGGGTGGAGGACGGGCACATGGCTGTGGGGAGCGGACACCGGCGCGCGTCGCTGGCCCTCGCGCTGCTCTGCCTGGTGGGATGTTTGTCGCTGCTGGCGTCGGCTCCCACGGAGGCGCGGGCCGCCCACCGCGACACAACCGCCCAGCGGGCCCTCCCGGCCGACTCGCGTCCCGTCCAAGGTGTCGCCTACGCGCGGATCGCCGTAGCGCGTGTGCTCACCTATTACATCGGCGCATCCTCCGCCGGCGCGGCGCCCTCTCCCGATCCGACTCCCTGCGCGGCGGATGGCGTCATCGTCGGTACGACGGGCGCCAACCTCAATTCGTTCACCTACGTGCTGACGCCGACCTCGGTGGTCAATCCGATCTCGCCGTGCGCCGGCGCGCAAGCCGCCTTTCAGCAAATCTATGGACCGGCGGCTAGTTGGAGCATCGGTCATATTGATGTGCTGATGAACGCCGCGTATACGGGCACGGCAAGCGGCGCGATGGGGTCGCTGCTGTATTCGATTGACGCCGCGCAAATCACAACGAACGGCGGGGCCTCCGCGCCTCCCGTGCTGGCGTTGCCGCTCACGAACGCGCCCGCGCACGATCTGCCCGTGCTCGCCGTGCCGCAGCCCTCCGACGCGCCGCCCGACGCGCCGCCCGTGGTGCTGGACCTCACCGGGGCCGACGGCAATCCGCTCGGAGTGGACGCGCTGACCTCTGACCTCGTGAAATCCACTCTGTATCCCATCGCTGTTCCCGCCGACCAGTTGAGCCAGGAAGCGGTTGCCGCTCCGACGACGACGCCCACCGCGACCTCGGCCGTGCAGACCGTTGTCGGTGGCACCGCGGCCGCCACACCCGCGCAACAAGTGCCGACGGCCTCGCTCAGCACACCGACGCCGCTGAGCACGCGCATCATGGTGGGCGCGCCGGAGATTGACGCGAACGGCCGCCTGATCGGCATGGTGGTGGACGACGCGCGGGGCAACCATGTGATCGCGCCGTTGCCGGTGGTGACACGGCAGATCGGCGCGGTGACTGGCCGGCCCGGTCCATTGATGACGCAGTGGCGGCAGGGAATCAGCGCGTATTACGCAAACCCGCCGCAATTCGCCCAGGCGGCGACGGCGTTCTCCGCGCTGGCCAGCGCATACCCTGATTTCAAGGGAGTGGCGCCGTTCGCGAGCGCGGCGCAGAGCCAGTCCACCACGATCCCGTCGCTGACATCGTCCGGCGGCGCGAGCACGCCCACCGTCCACCCGACGAAGCCGGTCGCAAACCAATCGCCGACGAGGCTGCTGCTGTTGATAGGCGCGCTGGCGCTCGCGGCGCTGCTGATCGCGCTGGCGCTGCTCACCCTGACGCGCCGCCGTCGCCGACGGGAATCGCCCACTCCCGCCGGGCCCGCGCCCGTGGCGGAAGAGGCGAACCTTGATTTGCTACCGCCGGACATGACGCTGGATGATGTGCCGGCGCTCGAAATGGAACAGACGATTCCGCTGCCGGCGATCAACGGGCGCACGACGGTCCCGCTCGACGGCCAGACGACGGTACAGATGCCGGTGATGCCCGCCGCGCGACCGGACCTGCATCGCAGCCGCAAGGGGCTGGCGCTTATGCCACACGCGGCCGGGCTGACCGATCCGGGCATCAAGCGCGGCGGCGACCCGAATCAGGACAACATTATCGCGCTGGAGGGGTTCAGGAACGCGGGCGGACGCATGCAGCCGTTCGGCCTGTTCATCGTCGCCGACGGCATGGGTGGCCACATGCACGGCCAGGAAGCGAGCAAACTGGCGATTGAGCTTGTCGGCAAGGCGGTGTTGCAGACGCTTTCGACGAGCCAGGCGATCCCGGAGAACGCGCTGCTTGGCCTACTGCGCGAGAGCGTGCGCAAGGCGGGGGAGGAGCTGCGCGAGCGTAACCTGCGCGACCGGGCGGATATGGGTACGACGATGGCCGCGGCGCTGGTCGTGGACGATATGGCGTATGTCGTCAACGTCGGGGACAGCCGGGCCTATCTGATGAGCCCCGAGACGGGGCTGCGCCAACTGACCAGAGACCACTCCATCGTGGCGAGTCTCATCGCCAGCGGCGTGATTCGCCCGGAGGACATCTACACGCATCCGCGCCGCAACCAGATCTACCGCAGTCTGGGCGGCGAGTCCGACGGGGAAGACCCGGACACCTTCGAGACGCCGTTGCAGGCCGGCGACAAGCTGCTGCTCTGCTCGGACGGCCTGTGGGAGATGGTGCGCGATCCGCAGATCGAGCTGATCCTGCGCGGCGCGGCGGACCCACGCCAGGCGGCGGAGCTTCTGGTGCGTGAGGCGAACGCGAATGGCGGTGAAGACAATATTTCCGCCGTGGTGGTACGCCTCTTGGAAGATGTGCCGTCAAACGCGCAGCCTGGTGTTCGCGTGGTGGCGGCTCCAGAGGGGTCGGTGAGCGTGGAACACACCTAGAGGCAAGCGGTATAGCCTGAAAAGCGCGGGCGTTGCCGGCAGCGGCGCGCCATGCTATACTCCCGCAGATATACGGGCAATGGCACCGTGGAGGTTCGTAATGGCACAGTCCGGCTGGGGACAGGGGCGTCCGGCTGAGGCAGACGCTGGGCTGCTCGACGTTTTGACGGCCCTGGTCAGCCAGGGAGGCGTCCTCTACGGGGCGCGTCGGCTGCCGGACAGTCCCCTCACCCTGACGGATGTGCGCTGGCAGGGCGCGGGCGGCACGATGATGGACGCGAGCCGCCGCAACCCATCGGAGAGTGATGAGCCAAGCGCGGAGCGAGAAGTCTGGGTACAACTTGCGCTGAACTGCCCGGTTCAGCGGCCGGCGCCGTCTCAGGAGGCGCTCTGGCAGCCGATCGCGGTGACACGCGAGGCGGCGATGGGGTGGGTCTCCTCCCTGCGACACGAGCGCGAGCAGGCTCGGCGGGCGTCTAACGCCTCCTATGGGGCGGGCGGCGGCTCGCTTCCCTATCCGTCTGGGTATGGCCCGTCCGCGCCGGGACGAGCGGATCGGTCGCGCTCCGCGCCAACGTCTGGCCCCAACCCTATGTTCCTTCCCGCGCCGCCCAGTGTGCCGTTGACAACGGAGTACCGGCAGAGTTCCGCGCCGCGCGTCTCCGTCTCTATACGCCCGTCCGGCCAGCTGCCGGGCGGCGGCTCATATCCCCCAACGGATTCGTCCTATGGCGCTGGCGAGGATGCGCGCCAGGCAACCGGAGCGTGGCAGCGCAACGTCGGGGAGAATGGCGAGATCGTCGTACTGCCGTGCATTGAGGTGGAGCTGCCGCCACAGGGCGACGCGACCACGGCGGAGTATCGGCGCGACTTCTCGCGTGATGTTGCGATGCACTTCGGCCGGGCGGTGCGCGCGATCCCTCAGGTGCGCGAGGCGCGCGGCTGGATGCGCGGCGACCTGCTGGTGCTGGCGGCGCGGTTTGTGTTGGGGATGGGTCCACGCCAGGCGACACGCCAGGAGATGGAGGCGACCGCCCGCTATCTCGCCGCCATCCTGGCGCAGCGGACGCTGCCGTATGTGCGTCTGGGCTTCGCCGATCCGGGGGAGTGGATGCAGGGCGCCGCGCTGCCGGAGTAGCCGCCGGAGGAGTGGAGGCGCGCGGATCAGCGCGGCCATGAATGGCTGGCGCACGGGACGGCAAGGGAGCCAGGGCTTCAGCCGAGTTCACGACCGCGAGCGGACACCATCGCGGTTCCGCGCGATTGAGAGGCGCTGGCGATGGCGGAGGACGAGGACCTGCGCGAGAGCTACGATCGCATCGCGCAACGCTACGCTGACGAGTTCTACGACGAGCTAGGTCACAAGCCGTTCGATAGAGATCTGCTTGATCGCTTCGCGGCGCTCGTCGGCCCTGGGGCGTCCACGCTGGATGTTGGCTGCGGGCCGGGGCATGTGGGGCGCTACCTCAGCGACCGAGGTGTGGCCGTTGCCGGCCTGGACCTCTCGCCCGGGATGGTGGAGTGCGCCGCGAGACTGAATCCGGGCATGATCTTTAGCCAGGGGTCCATGCTGGCGCTGCCGTTCCCCGACGCCAACTTCGCCGCCATCGTCGCGTTCTACTCGATCATTCACCTCGCCCGCGCCGACGCTATCCTGGCCCTTGTGGAGTTCCACCGCGCGCTGCGACCGGGCGGGTGGCTGCTGCTGGCGTTTCACGGCGGCCAGGGCGAGGTTCACCGCGAGGAGTGGTACGGCGAGCGCGTGCGCGTCCACGCGACGTTCTTCACGCTGGACGAAATGGCGACGTATCTGCGCGCCGCCGGGTTCACCGTGGCGGAGCAGCATGAGCGGCTGCCGTACGAGGGCGAGTACCAGAGCCAGCGGATGTATGCGCTGGCACGGAAGCGATGGGCCGGCGAATGAATGCGCGCCGGTTCAACTATTAGATGCCTGTTACTGGTCAACTACTATTGACCAGTCCCCGTCAGCTTTGATTTCAAGCACATAGGCGCCGCTGCGTTCAACTTGAATTGCCTTTGCTCCATCGAACGTACCAATTTTGTTTGCCAAGCTTTGTGCAGAGTGTCCAGTATGATCGATTAGACTCACGATAAAGTTGCGCCGACCGACGTGTTTCATTCTGAATATAACAAGACCGCCTGGCAGCTTGAAAAGCGAAGTGGCCGTTTGCCCATTGCCGTTGAAGGAACGCGTGTCCTGAGCTTTGTGAAATTCCGGAGAGTCAGGCTGTCTCATGCCCACTCGCCATTTGCCATCAGCAGCAACGTTCAGCAAGTGCGCACCTGCATTGGCTCCAATTGCTGTGGAACCGGTAAACTGTCCCCTAGTATTTACTAGCAGGGATCTACGCTCCCCACGTTCATTCATAAGCCAAACGCTAAAATGTCTTGTCCCATCATGCGATATGTCGAAAATGGCCAAACCATGGCGGAGGACAAAACGCGGTGAAACCTGTTGGCCTACGCTTTCGAACTCGTGGTCATATGCCGCTCTTATTGCGCTCCTACCAATGTCAATGGAAGGCACGGGTTTGGGAGACTTAGGAGACGGCGTTACGTCAAGGCGTGAAAGCAGTTCAGACAAGATAGTCTCAAACGTGGCTGGCGAGAGGAAAGATAAAAGCGGGAATCGATGAAGCGATTCAGGAACAGCGCAGGGACGCAGAAGAACGGGAATTACAACAAAGCCATCATCTGCAACCTTGCGCATGCATGCGAGGTCGATCTCCTTCTGTACCCACTTGGACAGTACAGCACCGGGCGAAAGCACAACAATATAGGAGTGACACCCTAATATACCTCGGCAGATGGACTGCCAGGTTGGTCCATCATCGTGCATCCCACCGGAGGAGTCGTAGTCAACCGATACATTATCGCCCATTGCTTCGCGAAGAGAAGCCACAAGCCTGAAACAAAATGTATTGTCTGTGTGATCATGGGATACGAAGATTTGACGTGCAGCACTATTCGACGCCACTGATCCACCTCTCGTCACAGGTCAGTGCAAAATCACTCTCTCTTCGGGTTACTCTACTGAGTCACGGCAGCGGGCGGCTCGTCGCGCTCTCCTTCGCGGCGTCGGCGGTTGGCTGGCGAGTGGATGGCGCAGCCGTACGGTGCGCACGCTTGACGACGGCGTCGCCAAATATACGTGTGCGCAGCACCCAGACGAAGCCCTCGACGAAGATCTTGCGCGACATCTTCGATTTGCCGACGCGCCGGTCCACGAAGATGATCGGCGTCTCGCGGATGCGATAGCCGCGCTTCCAGAAGATGTAGGCCATCTCCACCTGGAAGGCGTAGCCTTGGGCGCGAATCCCCTCCAGATCGAGCGTGCTGAGCGCCGAGGTGCGATAGCAGCGGAACCCCGCCGTGCAGTCGTGGACGGGAATGCGCAGGACGGCGCGAGCGAAGGTGTTGCCGCCGCCGCTGATGAGCTTGCGCAGCGCGGACCAGTTGGGCGTGCCGCCGCCGGTGACGTAGCGCGAGCCAATCACAAGGTCGGCGTCGTCGGACTTCGCGAAGAAGTCTGGCAGGTAGCGCGGGTCGTGCGAGTAGTCGGCGTCCATCTCGAAGACGAAGTCATAGCCGTGCTCGATGGCGTACTCGAAGCCGCGAATGTAGGCGGTGCCGAGGCCGAGCTTGCCGGCGCGATGCAGGACGCTGACCTGGGGGCGCTGGGAGTGCAGATCGTCGGCGATGCGTCCCGTCCCGTCCGGAGAATTGTCGTCAATGATCAGAATGTCGGTGGCCGGCGCGACACGTAGGATGTCTTCAATCAGGCCGACGATGTTCTCACGTTCGTTAAAGGTTGGGATGACGATCAGCGATTTCACGAATATCTCCAGACCAGCGCGCGGCTGGCCAACGGCGCGTTGCGCGGGCGCCCGATCCAATCTCTTTCGGCCGGCTCACTTCGGCACGACGTACAGGACGAATCCAATCGTCAACGCACATAGTATCACGCTCCAGCGTACGTGCGCATCCTTGAGCAGCACCTCCTCTGGGCTGCCGCCCTCTTGTCGTACGTAGACCAGATACAGGTAGCGGAAGATACCGTATAGGACGAATGGGATGGTGATCATCAGTCGTTGGTCGCCGGCCTCGCCCTGAAAGGTGTAGAGGCTGTACGCCATGATCGTCGCCGCGGTGACGATGGTGATGAGCTGATCCAACAGCGGCGCGCTGTACTCGCTCAGGATGCGCCGGTGATCGCTCGCGCCCTCGGAGAGCATCAGCAACTCCTGGCGGCGCTTGCCCAGGGCGAGGAACAGCGCCAGCAGAATCGTGCAGAGATAGAGCCAGGGGGAGATGCGCACGGCGACGACGAACGCGCCGGCCATCGCCCGCAGCACGAAGCCCGCCGCGATGGTGAACACATCCAGCAGGACGACGTGTTTGAGCTTGTAGGTGTAGGCCAGCATCAGCGCGAAATAGCCAACCGCCGTCAGCGCGAAGAGCAGACCGCTGCCGCCGAGCCGCGCATAGGCGTCGTGCGTGTAGGCGACATGCGCCGCCGCGGGAACGAACCGCGGGGGAAACAGCCCCGCGAGACGCCGGGCGGTCCCCGACTGTGGCAGCGCCTCGATCACGACCAGCAGCGCGCCTGAAAGGGCCAACAGCCCCGCGACGCCGATCCACGCGCTGCGTATCGGCAGGCGGCCCGAGGCCAGCGCGCGGAATCGCTTGGTGGGATGGAGCCGGTCGGCGCGCACATCCGCCAGGTCGTTGATGAGGTAGGTCGTCCCGGCCAGCAGGCAGAACAACGCGAAGGCCAGCGTCGCGCGCAGGATGGCGGTGGGATCCAGGAGCCTGCCCGCGAAGGTGACGCCGGCGAAGAGGAGCAGATTCTTGGTCCATTGGCGCGGGCGCATCCCCGTGACGAGGAGCGCCAGCCGAGACGCGCGACGAGCGGGTACGTTGAGGGGCGCCGCCAGCGGCGCGGACCCGCGCGCCAGGGGCGTGACGGGTGACGGCGCGGGCGGGACGGGGGCGGGCGCGCTGGTGGGTGTGTCGGCAGCCTCTGGCATGCGATGTTTCCGAGCCTAACAGATGCGGCGGCGCAGATCGGCCAGCCGGGTGATCGTGATCTTGTACTTGTCGGTGCTGATGAAATGTTTGTCGGTGAAGTAGCCCAT
>DATEGV010000115.1:0-5572 GCA_035279925.1 Ktedonobacterales bacterium
AGGAGAAGACGCTCGACAAGCACGTGGCGTATCTCCTGGTTGTCTATACGCTGGGGCTGGAGGCGCTGAGCAGCTTGATCGCGTGGCTACTCTCGCAGTTCATCTATGAGAGCGCGACACAGGCGCAGCAGGGCCAGGACATGCAGTTCGCGCAGGCGCGCCTGGAAGCCTCACAGACACAGCTTGACGACATGCGTGACCGCATTGACAAGGGCATCGGCGCCTTGCAGACGACGATCCTGCACGCGACGGCGGGCGACTTGAACTCGCGCGCTCCGATCTCGATTGGTGAGCTTTCGCCGCTGGCGGAGACGCTAAACGTGCTCTTGCAGCGCATGGAGGCGGTGACGCAGGCCGAGCAGATGCAGTCGCGCGTGCAGGCGGCGGCGCTGCCGCTGATTGACGCGCTCTCGCGCATGAACGACGCGGGCACGCCGACGCCGTCCAGTCTGCCGATTATGACGAACACGCCGATGGATAGCGTGACGGTGGCCGTCAGCCAGATGCAGGCGAGCGTGGCGCAGCGGCTGGCGCGCGTGCAGAAGCTGGTAGGCGAGGTCGTCGGCGCGCTCGGTCACAGCCAGGACGGCCTCAACGGCGCGTCCGAGGCGGTGCAGGAGGCGTATCGCCTGGCGGGCGCCCTCGTCTCGGCCACGGAGGGCATGCTGGCGGCGGTGCATCGCCAGCTTGGGCTGCTGGTGCAGGCGCGACGCATGCTGGCGGCGGTGCTCCCGCAAGAGATCACGCAGATGCCGGCGCCGGGCGACCTGGGACGTGAGCGGCCCACACCGGAGCCGGGGTCAGGTCTCGTCGGCCTGGCGCGCGACCTTGGCATCGCCGTACCCGGCGCCACCGGCGAGTTTGACGCCATGCGCGGCGGGCCCGCCGAAAGCATCCCTGGTTTCGCGCCGCTGACGATCCCGCTCCCTATCATGGAATCAGAGGACGAGCGCGCGGACGGCGGCGCGGCGGCGAACACACCACGCTGGGCGGACGGCGTGTTGCCGGCGGAGCTTGTCGAGGTGTGGAACCTGACCGGGCAGATTGACGCGGAATCGGCCCAGCTCGAACGCAATCTGACGCAGCTTGAACGCGACCTCGGTATCCAGTCGCGCCACATGCGCAGCGCGGACGCGAACATCGCGTGGTTCCGGCAGGCGCTCAACGCGG
Organism: Ktedonobacterales bacterium; assembly: GCA_035279925.1. Lineage (GTDB taxonomy): Bacteria > Chloroflexota > Ktedonobacteria > Ktedonobacterales > JADMIN01 > DATEGV01. The sequence continues at coordinate 1,171 of DATEGV010000115.1, forward strand.
TGCGCGGGAACGCGGAACAATTGCAGCAGATCGCCGGCCCGATGATTCCCCCGCCCCCGACCGACGCCGGCCCCGCCTCGCGTCCGCTCGATGCCGGCATGGCGGGACGACCTGGCCAATCGTCGCGCCCGCTGGCGGATTACACCCACGCCGACGATGGCACACTCGCGGAGTTGGGGCGACCGAGCGGACCGTACACGCCACCGGCTTCGACGTACACGCCGCCCGCGCAGACGCGCCCTGCTCCGCGGCCCGCGGCTCCCATCCATAGTGAGAACGAGGGACCGGCCACCGGCTCGATGCGGGTGGCCGACCTGCTGGACCTGAACGGCTCCGGCCCATCGTTCACGATCCCCGTGGATGCGCCACACCAGGGGCAGGCGCAGGAGGCGGGCGAGGAGTAGGCGAGCGCTTAATACACCACGGTCTCCGTGTAGTCGCCCAGCACGGCGCGGAAGACGCCCATGATCTCGCCCATCGTGGCGTAGGCCCGCGCACAGTCCAGGATGTAGGGCATCGTGTTCTCGCCCGCGCGGGTCGCGGATTCCAGCGCCGCCAGGGTGACGCCGACGCGCTCGTTGTCCCGCTCGCGCCGCACGCGCTGTAAGCGATCCAGGTGGATGCGCTCCTTGGCGGGGTCCACGTAGAGCGTGGGAACGGGCGCGGCGTCCTCCATGATGTAGTCGTTGACGCCGACGATGACGCGATCTTTGCTCTCCACCTCCTGCTGGAAGCGGTAGGACGCCTCGGCGATCTCCTTCTGGAAGAAGCCGTTGCGAATGCACTCAAGGACGCCGCCAAGCTCGCGAATCTGGGCGATGTAGGCGACCGCCTGGCGTTCGGTCTCGTCGGTCAGCGCCTCGACGAAGAAGGAGCCGGCGAGCGGGTCAATCGTGTTGGTGACGCCGCTCTCGTGCGCGATCACCTGCTGCGTGCGCAACGCGATCAGCGCGGCCCGCTCGGTGGGCAAGGCCAGCGCCTCATCCAGCGAGTTCGTGTGCAGCGAGTTCGTGCCGCCGAGCACGGCCGCCAGCGCCTGCAAGGCGACGCGCGCGACGTTCACCTCGGGCTGCTGCGCCGTCAGTGAGACGCCCGCCGTCTGCGCGTGTGTCCGAAGCATCCACGAGCGCGGATCTTTCGCGCCGTAGCGGTCGCGCATCTCATGCGCCCAGATGCGCCGGGCCGCGCGGAACTTCGCCACCTCCTCGAAGAAGTCGTTATGCACGTCGAAGAAGAACGAGAGGCGCGGGGCGAACTCGTCAATGTCGAGGCCGCGCTCCAGCGTCGCGTCCACATAGGCGAGACCGTCGGCCAGCGTGAAGGCAAGCTCCTGCACGGCGGTGGCGCCCGCCTCGCGGATGTGGTAGCCGCTGATGCTAACGGTGTTCCACTTGGGCATGTTGCGCGTGCCGAACTCGATGGTGTCCACGACGAGGCGCATGGACGGCTCCGGCGGGAAGAGGAACTCTTTCTGGGCGATGTACTCTTTGAGGATGTCGTTTTGCAGGGTTCCGCCGAGTTTGGCCATCGGGACGCCCTGCTTCTCGGCGGCGGCGATGTACATGGCCCAGATGACGGGCGCCGGGCTGTTGATCGTCATCGAGGTGGTGACTTCGCCCAGGGGGATGCCGTCGAAGAGGATCTCCATATCCGCGAGCGAGGAGATGGCGACGCCGCACTTGCCGAACTCGCCTAGCGCCATCTCGTGGTCATGGTCGTAGCCGTAGAGCGTGGCCATGTCAAACGCGACGGAGAGGCCCATCTGCCCCTGCTGAAGCAGATACTTGAAACGCTCGTTAGTTTCCTCGGCGGTGCCGAAGCCGGCGAACATGCGCATCGTCCACGGCTTCGCGCGGTACATCGTCGGCTGCACGCCGCGCGTATACGGATACTCGCCGGGGAAGTTCAGGTCGCGGTCGTAGTCGAGGGCGCGGGCGTCCTCCGGGGTGTAAAGGCGTTTGATGGGCATACCCGACTGCGTTGTGGCGTTTGGATGCCGCTCCGGCACCCGCTTCGTCGCCTTCGCGACGGCCGACGCCTCCCACTCCTGCCGCTCACCCTCGACGCGGGACACCTCGTCCTGGTTGAAGAGCGGATGTGTCTCCGCGGGCTGCGCCGTCCCGTTGCCAGCGCCGCTCGGCTCTGACTTGGACGCGCGTGACTTCTGGTCGAGCATGAAAAGATCTCCCTTAGCTCGCGGCCTCCGATGCCTCGATCTCGGAAGGCGCTAGTGGTTTTGTGTATACGACAGTTGACCAATCAGGGATCGCTAGCCAATCGCGGCGTCCATCGGGGAAGTGTTCGACGACAACATCCCCCTCGACCTGCAACTCTGAGTCAAAGAGAAGCACGCGCTCTCCTTCACACAACGAGGGCAGACGAGCGCCGGTGGAGTGACCCTCCTGGCCGAGGGTCACACGTTCCAGTTCGTCGGCCGTCATCGTATTGAAGTCTACTGAAATCCGGCGCATGGATCACCTCACTTTCTTGCCTAGCGTATCTGATGCGGATTGCGCATCCGCTGGAATGCGTTGCTGAGCGCCGAGGCCGCATTAGCTGGCAGAGCGTGCAGTGGCGCGCCTGTAGCGACTTCGATCAACGTACATGTATGATGGAATCCCCCGCCAGGCGAGGGAATGAACTCGAGTCGGTATCCAAGCGGCGCGACAACGGCTTGTAGCGCATCCTCGTCCTGGAAGCTGATCCGAGTGTTGCGGAACCGGCCAGCCAGCGCCAGGTCATCTACACTGCTGCCCGCATTATACTGCACCGAGAAGCCGTACACGCCTGGCATGCGCCTGTGCTCCACATAGCCATCTACCAGGAACTGCGCTTGCGCTTCACCCGCCCGCACGACCCAACTGCCCATGCGCTTTGCGCCTGCTCATCGCGTCCACTTCGTTTTCATGCGGTAAGCCCCAAGGCCACTGACATCGCTATACCTCGATGGAGAGCGCGACCGCGCCGCCACCCCCCAGACAGAGCGTCGCGATGCCGCGCCCACCGCCGCGCCGCCGCAGCTCGTAGAGTAGCGTCGTGAGCACGCGCGAGCCACTGGAGCCGATGGGATGGCCCATCGCGATGGCGCCGCCGTTCGGATTGACTCGGCTCCAGTCCCAATCGAGTTCCTGGCCGTTGGCGAGCGTCTGCGCAGCGAACGCCTCGTTGATCTCGATGACATCGAAGTCGCTCATGCGCATGCCCGTCCGCTCCAGCAACTTGCGGACCGCGCGTGGCGGGCAGGCGAAGATCTGACGCGGCGTGATGGCGGCGGCGGCGTAGCCCGTGATGCGCGCCAGCACTGGCAGCCCAAGCTCGCGGGCGAACGATTCGCTGGTGACAACGGTGGCCGAGGCTCCATCGCTGAGGCCGGGCGCGTTGCCGGCGGTGACGGTGCCGCCGTCTTTGCGGAAGGCCGGTTTGAGCGCGCTGAGCGCCTCGACGCTGGTATCGGGGCGAATCGGCTCGTCGCGGTCAACGACGGTTACGCCCTTCTTGCTGAGGATCTCAATCGGAACCATCTCGTCGCGGAAGCGCCCGGCCTCGGTGGCGGCCTGCGCTTTCATGTGGCTCTCGTAGGCAAATTGGTCCTGCCGCTCACGCGACACTTTGTACATGTCGGCGACGACCTCGGCCTCCTCGCCCATGTGGATATCCTCGAAGGCGCACCAGAGGCCGTCATGCACGACGGCGTCCACCACCGTCCCGTCGCCCATGCGCAGGCCCGTGCGCGCTTTGGGCAGCAGGTAGGGAGCGTTGCTCATGCTCTCCATGCCCCCGGCCACAAACGCATGGCCGTCGCCGGCCTTGATCGCCTGCGCGGCGAGCATGACGGCCTTGAGGCCGGAGCCACAGACTTTGTTTATCGTGACGGCGGGGATGTCGTCGGGCAGTCCGGCCTTGATGGCGGCCTGGCGCGCGGGCGCCTGCCCTTCGCCGGCGGAGACGACGTTGCCCATGATGACTTCGTCTATGCGGTTGGCGGGGATGTTCGCGCGCTTGACCGCTTCCTGGATAGCCCGCGCGCCGAGGTCGGTCGCGTTCAGTGAGGCGAGCGCGCCGAGAAAACGTCCGACGGGTGTGCGGACGGCGCTCACGAGGACAGGTTGCTCTTCAGCCATCATTGGCTCCTTATGCGGGACTAGTATGCGCGCAGCGTCGCGCGCGGTGGGGCCGCGATGTCACCGTGACGCGCGCGGCCCTATACCCCTGCATTATATTCCGCGCGGCTCGATACGGTCAATCAAGCGCGGGCGAGGTCAATCTTCCTTGTCCTCATGGTGCGACGGGTCCCTGGGCGGCGCGCCGTCTTCAAGCTGGCCCTGTGGCCGCGCCTGCTCGCGCCGCGCGCGAAACTCCTCGATGCTGCTCAGACCCTGGAAGGTCTTGGGCTGGACCGAGC
>DATEGV010000116.1:0-2996 GCA_035279925.1 Ktedonobacterales bacterium
CAATGCGACTGTGGTCGAACTCATAGGAAAACTCCTCTGTACCTACGAAACGCCTCCGCCTCTCCCTCTCCTTGTGGGAGAGAGGGCTGAGGGTGCGGTCAACGCCATCAGCGCCGCTCGGCGACGCGCGCCTCCATCGGCTCCACGATCAGCGTCAGCCCATCCACCTTCACCACGCGCACCTTCCGCTCCGGCTCCAGCGCCGCCCCCTCCGGCAACGGTTTCGCCAGCCGCGCGGACCAATTCTCACCCAGCACCCGCACGCGCCCCTTCGGCCCCAGTGGCTCGATCACCGTCGCGCTCTCGCCGACGAGTCCCTTGGGCGACACGGCGAGCCGCCCAAAGCGCACGCGCAGGATGTATTGCAGGATGAACGCGGCGACGAGGCCTACCGCGACCGCGAACGCGAAGATGACCAGTGGATTGACGGTTGCCGCCCCTCGACTGGCTCCTGAATTGAAGAAGATCAGCGAGCCGACCACCAGCGAGATCAATCCGCCGACGGTGAGGACGCCGTGCGTCGTGACGCGCGTATCCACCGCCAGCAGCAGAATCGCCAGCAGCATCAACACAAGGCCCGTCCAGTTGGGGTTGAGCGAGCCGGCGCCGAAGAGAAACAGCACCAGCGCGATGCCGCCGACCGTGCCGGGAACAATCGCCCCCGGATGCGAGAGCTCCAGATAGATACAGATCGCCGCGACGATGAAGAGGATGAAGAGCAGCGTCGGGTTCAGAAATAGCGACTGAAGCTGGTCGCCAAGCGTCGGCTTGATGTCCTGAACCGCCAGCCCCGCTGTATGCAGCGCTAGCGTCTGCCCGTTGGCCAGCGTCACCGTGCGGCCGTCGAGTTGCGCCAACAGATCCGCCTGCGTGCTGGCCTCAAGGTTCACCATGTGCTGTTGTAGCGCCTGATCCACGGTGAACGATTGCGCGGTCTCGACGGTCTGGATCGCCGGATCGGGATTGCGGCCAAACGTCGTCTGGTTGGAGCGTAACTGCGACTCCAGGTCGTTCTTCACCTTGCGGTCCAGCGTGGCGGGCAGATCGTTGCCGGCGCCGTCCACCGGGCTGGCGGCCCCGATGCGCGTATTGGGCGCCATCGCCACGATGGGCGCGGCCAGCGCGATAAACGTTCCCGCCGAACCAGCGCGCGCGTTCTGCGGGGCGACGTAGACGACGATGGGAATGGTGGCGTTGATCTCCTTGCCTGTGATGGTCTTCATCGAGTCGAGGTCGCCGCCTGGCGTGTCCAGGGTGATAATCAGCAGGGTGGCGCCGTCGCCCTGCGCGGTGTTGATCGCGTTGGTGAGGAAATGCGCCGTGCCGGGATCCACATCCGTCGTGAACACGGCGTTGTCAATATGCGTGGAGTCCGCCCGCGCGACGCCGGCCCCTGGGCCAGCCGGAGCCAGCGCCACGACCAGCGCCACGCCGATACCGACCACTACAAGCGGCGCCAGCATCCCGACGTGACGCCCGAAACCGCGACGGAGCGCCCGGCCGCCGCGTTCACTCCTGAGCCAACGCATCTCGCGCCTCCCTCCCAAACGGGAATCAGCAACTGAGCGCCCACGCGGAGTATAGAAGCGGCCCGGCATGCTGTCAACTCTTGCCCGCCGCATGGCGCAATCGCGCCGCCTCTTCCTCTATATATACGTAGACGCATCGCCAGGGTTCACGACGCCGCGCGCTTCATCCTGGGACGCACCGACGCCCGCTCTTCCCGCCGCCGCGTGCTATACTGCCTGATGGTCCAGCGCCGTGATGTGTGGCCATCCGGACGCGCTCCCCGCGCGGCGCTATAGTTATCTACGAGCATGATCGCCCCCGCCGGAGCGCAACGGAGCCAGCCGGCGAGAACGAGCTATAGAGGAGAGAGTTGTGTCAACAGCGCAAACGTCATTTGATCTCGTCGTCATCGGCGCCGGACCCGGCGGGTACGTCGCCGCCATCCGCGCGGCCCAGCTTGGCGGGCGCATCGCCATCGTGGAGAAGCAGTACATCGGCGGCACCTGCCTCAACGTTGGCTGCATCCCCTCCAAGGCGCTGCTGCACGTTGCCCAGCTCTACGCCCAGACCCGCGAGATGGCGTCGCTCGGCATCACCGTCCAGAACGCCACCTTCGACATCAAGACCGCCGTCGCCTTCAAGGACAAAGTCGTCAAGCAACTGACCGGCGGTGTCGCGCAGCTTCTCAAGGCGAACGGCGTCACGATCTTCGAGGGCGCCGCCGATGTGCGCTCCGCCAGCGAGATCGCCCTCACGCTCAAGGACGGCTCGAAGCAGACCATTACCACCAACAAGCTGATCCTCGCCAATGGCTCCGTGCCGATTCGTCCGCCGTTCCCCGGCCTGGACGGGCGCAACGTCATCTTCAGCGACGACGCCATGAATATGCCGAAGGTGCCGGAGAGTCTCGTCTGCATCGGCGGCGGCGTCATCGCGGTCGAGCTGGCCTGCATGTTCAACGCGCTCGGAACCAAGGTGCAGATCGTCGAGATGCTGCCCTCGATCATCGCCAATGAGGACGAAGAGGTCATCAAGGCCGCGACGCGCTCATTCACTAAGCGCGGCATCCAGATCGCGACCGGCGCCAAGGTCGAATCCATCGCTGACGCGGGCAAGCTCAAGCGGGTGACGGCGACCACCGCCGACGGCCAGAAGACCTTCGATGGGGAGTACGTGTTGGTGGCCGTGGGCCGGCAAGCGAACCCCGCCGGGCTGGACGGTCTGGCGAGCGCGGGCCTCGCGATGGAGCGCGGCAAGGTCGTCGCCAACGAGCGCATGGAGACGAACCTGCCGGGGGTCTACGCCATCGGCGATCTGGTGGGTCGCACGTGGCTGGCGCACGTCGCCATGACGGAGGGTGAGGTGGCCGCCGAGAACGCGCTGGGCCACGAGGCGAAGATGGACTACAACGTGGTGCCGCGCCCGATCTTCACGTTCCCCGAAATCGCCTCGGTCGGGCTTACCGAGGCGCAGGCCCGCGAGCGCGC
>DATEGV010000117.1:0-11307 GCA_035279925.1 Ktedonobacterales bacterium
AGGACCTCCGCGACGCTCATTCGCTGCGCGCCGGGGAAGCCGACGACAGATCCCGTTTCTTTCTTGTGCTTAATGATCGCCTGGACATCCAGGCCCCGCTCGTCATAGCTGGCGCCTTGACGATCACTGACCGCGACTACACGCAGCCCATCGGCGTGGAACAGTTCCGCGGAAATCGCGCCCGCGTTGCCGAAGCCCTGAATCGCGACCCGCGCGCCCGAGAGCGGAATCTTCATCTCCTCAGCGGCCATCTTGACGACGGCGACTACACCTGTCGCGGTGGCTTCGTTACGCCCTTCGCTGCCGCCAATCGCAAGTGGCTTCCCCGTGACGACCGCCGGCACCGAGTAGCCCCGGTGCATTGAGTAGGTATCCATGATCCACGCCATGACCTGCGCGTTGGTGTTTACGTCCGGCGCGGGTATATCGCTGCTTGGACCGATGAGGATGGAGATTTCGGTGGCGTAGCGCCGCGTCAGCCGCTCCAACTCAGGCATGCTGAGGCGCTTAGGGTCAACGACGACGCCGCCTTTGGCGCCGCCGAATGGGATATCTACCACGGCGCACTTCCACGTCATCCACATCGCCAGCGCCCGCACCTCGTCCAGCGTGACATTCGCGTCATAGCGAATGCCGCCCTTGGCCGGACCGCGATTGATGTTGTGTTGCACGCGGTAGCCTGTGTACATGCGGATGCTGCCGTCGTCCATGCGCACGGGGAAGTTGGCGGTCAGTTCACGTTTGGGCGCGCGGAGAATCGCCCGGAGATCGGAAGCGAGGTCGAGCCGGTCAGCGGCTGCCTCAAACTGCGCCACCGCCATGTGGTAGGGGTTGGGATGCCTGGAGCTCGGCACGTCGTCGTGCATGGTGTGAGGACCTCCTCGAACTGAGACACATTCACATTGGCACTACCTACGGCGCACGCATTACAGGTACATCAGCCACAACCCGTTTCCGGGCAGGCAAACGGTCCAATAAGACATGTTCGCGCAAATCCGACATCTGGCGATCAGCGATACCGGCAGCCGGGAACGCTGTCACCGGCTGGGCTTCACCGCCGCGTGCGGCCACTATACCACTCGTCAAGCGCTCACCACTAGCCGAATCTCGTCCGCACAGGAAACAGCGCGCCGCGTCATGGGATCGCCTACAGCGACTGGACATGCCCGCCGGCGGCGCGGCGCAGACGATCTCGCACCGCGAGACCGATGCCCTCCTCGCCGAACGTGTGCGCCAGCATCACGTCGAGTCGCCGCTCATCTAACGTCCGTAGCGACGCATATAGCTGGCGCGCTATCGCGGGCAGATCGTTCGCCGGCCCAAGCGTCTCGACGACGACTCCCTCGCGCTCGAACGCGGCCAACTCCTCGTCGGCCACAAGGACGCCGACACGCTTGCCCTCGGCTGTCAATTTGGCCGCCAGCTTTAACATGGCGTCGAGCGTACCGGGGCCGTTCCCATCGTAAAGAAGCAGTTGAGTCCGCGGCGCATAGTGTCGCTCCATCTGTCCGGGCGCTTTCGCCGTCACGTCCGCTCGGCGCGCCGACGCCACAAACGTCGGTGTCTCATGTGGACCGAGGACACGCGGATCTACGGACCGCAACTCTTCGAGTGATACGCCCCCCGGACGCAAAATGCGCGGCGGATCGCGCGTCACGTCCAACACCGTGGACTCTACTCCCACAGCGCAGGGGCCGCCGTCAATGACGCAGTCTATGCGCCCGTTCAGATCGGCGAGAACGTGCGCGGCTGTGGTGGGACTCGTGTGCATGAAGCGGTTGGCGCTTGGCGCCGCAATGGGTGTTCCCGCCGCGCGCAGAAGTTCAAGCGCGAGCGGATGGCTCGGCATGCGGACGCCGATGGTGTCGCCGCCAGCCGAGACAAGCGCGGGAATGGACGGCGCGCGCGGCGCGATGAGGGTGAGCGGACCCGGCCAGAAGCGCTCGATAAACGCATGCGCGGAGTCCGGCACACTTGCCACGACCCGTTCGAGGTCTGCGGGGTCGGCGATATGCGCGATGAGCGGGTCGGAGTGTGGGCGCTCCTTGGCCACGAAGATGCCCTCGACGGCTACAGGATTGGTGGCGTCGGCGCCCAGGCCATACACCGTCTCCGTGGGGAAGGCAACGAGGCCGCCGGCCCGCAGAATATGTGCCGCCCGTTCGACCGCTTCCGCGCGCCGCGCTGGGGTATCCGCGGGCAGCCAGATTGTGGTACGTCGTACCGCTCGCCTGCTCAAAAGTCCACCATCTCACACGCGCTCACGTCGCCCGGAGCCCCCGCATCGGGATTCAGTGGCCAGCAGCGGCCTTCCACGGCGATTCGCTCGTCCCATTCATTGGCTGTATTGTATCCCACCCAACGGCGGCACGCGGCATGCGGACTGTGATGCGCCGGATCGGTCGTCGCGGTGGCTCTGGGCCGATGGTCCCCAAACGGGCGGTGTGACGTTGCGTTTTGCGGGCCGGAGGTGTATCATGGGCGGCGTCCGTGGCCTCAGCCAATGGGCGTGGAAAACTTCCAAGAGGCGAGGAACAGATTGGTGGCGAAAAAGCTTCGACTCGCCGTGGCCGAATTGACTGACGTCGGTCGCAGGCGTGAGCGCAATCAGGACAATGTCTCGCATAAAGTGCCGGAAGATGAGCGTGCCCTGGATGACAAGGGCGCGCTCTTTGTGGTGTGTGATGGGATGGGTGGGCACGCCGCGGGCGAAGTTGCCTCTGAAATGGCTGTGGCGTCGCTTTTGGAAGCCTACTACGCCGGTGAAGACGCGGATATCATCACGGCGGTTGCCAATGCGATCAAGCAGGCCAACCAATCCGTGTTTCAATATGCCAGCGAGCACCCCGAAATGAAGGGGATGGGTACAACGTGCGTGGCGCTGGTCATCCACGGGGGCCGGGCGTATTTCGTCAATATCGGCGACAGCAGGGGGTATCTCGTCCGCAACGGCGCGATGCGGCAGATCACGCTCGACCATTCCTGGGTGGCGGAGCAGGTTCGCGCCGGGCTGCTCACGGAGGAGCAGGCGCGCACCCACGCGCATCGCAACGTCATCACCCGCAGTGTCGGCACCCAGGCCAACGTGAGCGCGGACCTCTTCATCGAGACGCTCCGTGACGGCGACCGTGTCCTGCTCTGCAGCGATGGACTCTACGGCTATGTGGACGAAGAGTTTATCGAGCGCGAGATGGCCACCCATGACGAGCCCCAGCTCGGCGCGCAACACTTGATAGACATGGCCAACGAAAACGGTGGACCGGATAACATCACCGCAATGATTGTCCACCTGCTGGAGGTGCCGGAGGTTACGGGCGAGGTCAAGCTGCCGCCATCGCTTGAAGGCGAGGAGCAGGTAATTACCCGGCCGATGGTCGCTGTCCAGGCCTCGGCGAAGTTGCCGGCGGCGAGTGCTGAGAAGTCAGGCTCGAAGAGCGGACGCGCCGCGCGGAAGCAGCGTCCAGCGGGTGTACGCGCGGCGGCGATTGTGGTGCGGCTGTTGGCCGTCGCGGCGGTGCTCTGCCTCGCGTTCGGAGGGTGGGACTTCGCGGCGGGTCCCTATGCCCACACACGGGCGGCGGCCTCAAAACTGCGCGCGGATGTCGCGAGCCTCAAGCAGGTGGCGCAAGGCGTGTCCAGCCAGCAAGACCCGACGCAGGCGCTGGCGAGTCTGGGTAGCGCCCGCAACCGGATCGTGAGTGATCTGAACAACGCCAATCTGGACGGCCAGACGGCGGCGACTGGGCGCGACGCGCTCGCGAATGACCTCACGCCGGCCGTCCGTACCGCAATCCAAAACTACGATCACGCCGCGTTGGTTTCGCCGGTCAACATCGCCACCGCGCAGGTATACGATCTCGCGTGCGCCGTGTCGGGCCAGACCGTCCCAGTGGCGTTCACGAGTGTGACACAGCTGACGGCGCTTGCTCCTATTGCCCCCGGCGCCAGCGGCTCGCAGACGCTATTCGCGGTCAATGGCGGGCAACTGTTTCAGATACAAGCGCCTGTTGACGGCGCGGGCGCCGCAAGCTTTGGCAACGCGACGTGCGGCGCGGTCAATCTGCCGGGGTTCGCCTCGGTCGCTGGCATCGCCGCCGAAGGAACGACGCTTTATGCGCTGGCGCTACAGCCAAACGGCGCGAGCCAGGTTGTATCCATACAGACCAGCGGCTTCAACAAAGATGGCACCGGCAACGTCAAGATTCAGCCCGATCTCGCTCCCGCGACGCCAGCGGGCGCGACGCCACAGCTTGTCGCGGTTGAAGGGCAGACCACATTTGTCAGCTACAAAAACGCCGACTCCTCCGGCGGCGTTTTGATCTACTCGGGTCCGACTCCGAAGGCTCCCATCAAGACGCTTTCGCTGTCTGCGCCCGCGGCGGCGCTCGTCGCGACCGGTGGCCTGGCGTACGCGCTCATGCCGGACGGCACGCTGGCGCAACTGAGCGCGACGGCGAGCGTTGCCCCGCTGCCCCTCCAATCGCTGAAGCCGATACCGCCTGAGTTGATTGACACCTATCTGGGCAGCAACCCAGTGCCAGTGGCAAGTGGCGGCGTCTCCGCCGTGTCATCGAACGCGACGCTCATCGCGGATCCCTCGTACAAGCAGCAGGTGCTCGTGGCCGATGGTTCCAATAACCGGGTGCTGCGCTTCAATGTCGGCTCCGGCGGTACGGCAACCCTGGCGACGCAGTATGTGTACTCGGCTCCTTTGACGGGGCTGACGCAGGTAGCCCTTACGTCGAGCGCCGGGACCTTTAGCGTCTACGGCTGGAACGGCGCGCAACTGGTGGCGTTTTCAGGGTCGGAGACCGCCGCCGGCCTTTAGTCGGGTCGCTCACCGTCCTTCTTCGTGTAACGCCGGTCCACCTGGGCCGGCGTGTTCTTCGCGCGGGCGCTGGCGCCCTCGGCCGGGGAACAGCGTACAATAGGACGACAGCAGCGCATTACATGGCGGCACCCATACACGATAGAGGAGAACGTATTCCGTGGCATCACGTAACGGCCACCCGGCGAGCGAGAAGCGCGGCGCAGACGCCAATAAGACGTCGCATTTGGCAACCACGCTGCGCACCGTGTCATGCAATGAACTGGACGCCACGTGGGTTGATCAGCGCGTGACGCTGACCGGCTGGGTGGCGCACCGCCGCGACTACGGCAAGCTCATCTTTATTGATTTGCGCGATCGCTACGGCCTCACCCAGGTCGTCTTTGATCCTGAGCGTTCGCCGGAGGCCGCGGCGGCGCACGTGATTGCGACGGAGGCTCGGCTGGAGTATGTCCTGCGAGTGGAGGGCGTGGTTCAGCGCCGCCTGTCAGGCAAAGAGAACCCGACGCTGGCGACTGGGGAGATCGAGGTCGAGGCGCATCGCGTCGAGGTGCTGAATACCGCGAAGACGACACCCTTTCCCGTCGCCGACCACGTCTCCGCCGACGAGAGCTTGCGCCTTAGGTATCGCTACCTTGATCTGCGCCGCAATTCAATGCGCCGCAATGTCGAGCTGCGCCATCGGGTCATCAAACTGATTCGTGACTATCTTGACGAGCGCGGGTTCGTCGAGGTCGAGACGCCCATCCTTACGAAGAGCACGCCGGAGGGCGCGCGCGACTACCTCGTGCCGAGCCGGTTGTATCCCGGCGAATTCTATGCGCTGCCACAGGCTCCGCAACAGTTCAAACAACTGCTCATGGTGGCGGGGATTGACCGCTACTTTCAGATTGCCCGTTGCTTCCGTGACGAAGACCTGCGCGCCGACCGGCAGCCGGAGTTTACCCAGCTTGACCTCGAGATGTCCTTCGTCGCCGAGCAGGATATCATGGGCCTGATCGAGCAACTGCTTGTCGAACTCATTACGAGCACGACAGCCAAGCGCATCAAGCAGACGCCGCTGCCGCGCCTCACCTTTACGGAGTGTATGGAGCGGTACGGCACCGACCACCCCGACCTGCGTTTCGATCTCCCGCTCGTCGAGTTGGGCGAGATTGCGCGGCTCGGCTCATTCAAGGTGTTCCACGACGCGCTGGACCGGGGCGGCATGGTGAAGGGCCTGCGCGTGCCTGGATTGGCGGCGCTGACGCGCAAAGAGCTCGACGAGCTGACGGAGTTTGCGAAGAGTCTGGGCGCGAAGGGCCTCGTGACGTTGGCGCTGCTCCCCGAAGGGCCGCGCTCGCCGCTCACAAAGTTCATGTCCGCGGAGGAACTCGGCCAATTGACGGCGCGCATGGACGGTGAAAGCGGCGACCTGCTGCTATTCGTCGCGGATGAGGCGCGCGTCTGTAACGACGTGCTATTCCGGCTGCGTAATCGCATGGGCGACCGGCTCGGCCTGATTGATCCCGAAGAGATGGCGCTCTGCTGGGTGGTGGATTTTCCGCTGCTCGAAGTGATCGAGGAGAATGGCGCGAAACGCTTCCATGCCACGCATAATCCATTCTCGGGCATGAGGGCCGGCGATGAGCCGCTGCTCGAGACGGACCCGCTCAAGGTGACGGCGCGGCAGTACGACGTGATCGGCAACGGGTATGAGATCGGCGGCGGCAGCATCCGCATCAACGTACCTGAGATGCAGCGGCGTGTCTTCCAGTTGCTCGGCCTCTCGGATGAGCAGATCGCGGAGCAGTTTGGCCACATGCTGGAGGCGTTCGAGTACGGCGCGCCACCGCACGGCGGCATCGCCCTCGGCATTGACCGCTTGGTGATGCTGCTTGCCGGCTCCGAGACGATCCGCGACGTGATCGCGTTTCCCAAGATGCAGAACGGGCAGGACGCGCTCATGCATGCGCCGTCGCCGGTTGCGGAGGAGCAGTTGCGCGATCTACGCCTGCAACTGCGGCCGGCGGAGCAGCCGAAATCGTGACGGGGAGCAAGTGATGGGTAGCGGCGGTTGGAATCGAACCAACGACACGGGGCTTATGAGTCCCCTGCTCTACCTCTGAGCTACGCCGCCACAAAGGAGTAGGTAGAATAACGTGCCGACACGTCGAGCGTGCCGGCACATTGGTAGCGGGGGGCGGATTCGAACCGCCGACCTCCGGGTTATGAGCCCGACGAGCTAACCACTGCTCTACCCCGCGATGCAAAGCTGATTCTACCGCATCACGGGCGAAAAGTCAAACGTCGTCCGAATCATCCCCTGTGAATGGGAATGCCACTACAGTTAAACGTCGCCGTGGCGCGCATACGCCTAGACCCTTGAAGCTAGAGGCAGCTTTGTGGTAGACTATCCTGGTGGGGCGGGGCACTGGAGCGTATGCGCTGAAGGAACCTCGCCCATCTTCGTGTAGGCCATCAGGGGGCCATTAGGCATGGAATTGACGTGGCTGGGCCACTCGTGTTTCCGCTTGCGTGGTAAAGACGCCACGCTCATTACCGACCCTCCCTCTCCAACCACCGGCTACGCGCTCGGGCGCATCTCCGCCGATATCGTCACCGTCAGCCATGAGCACACCGGGCATAACTTCGTGAAGGGCATCGCGGGCGAACCGCGTGTCATTGACGGCCCCGGTGAGTACGAGGTCAAGCAAATCTTGATCTCGGGTGTGCAGACCTATCATGACGCGGAACGCGGACAGCGGTTGGGCAAGAATACCGCCTATTTGATCACGATGGACGAGATTCAGATCTGCCATCTCGGTGATCTCGGCTCGACGCTCGACGACCGCGCGCAAGAGGCGCTGAACGGCGCCGATGTGCTGCTGATACCCGTCGGCGGCGGCAACGCCCTGAACGCGGAGAAAGCGGTTGAGGTCATCGCGCAGCTCGAGCCGGCGCTCATCGTGCCGATGCATTACGCGACACCCGCCTACAAGCTCAGCGAGTCCGAGCTGGATCCTGTCGAGAAGTTCTGTAAGAGCATGGGAGTGGAGGTGATCGAGCCGCTGCCAAAGCTCACCATAACGCGATCATCGCTACCGAGTGAATCGCAGGTAGTCTTACTCACCTACCGCGGTTGACGAGTCGAAAGGAGGGGCTAGACCCGCACAAGGGATTCTAGCCCCTTCTCTTTGGGCAACTTTTGGTGTTGTTCGTGTGGAGTGAGTCAGTGAGGAGTCGTACGAGTCGTGCCAGGGGGAAGTGACATGTCAAAGTTTCTGTTCGTCACGGGTGGTGTCGCGTCGTCCGTCGGCAAGGGTATCGCGGTCGCCTCAATCGGTCGGTTGCTGAAGAGTCGGGGCGTCTCAGTCGCGATTATGAAGTTGGACCCGTATATCAATGTTGATCCCGGCACAATGTCTCCGTATCAGCATGGTGAGGTGTTCGTCACCGACGACGGCGCGGAGACCGACCTCGATCTCGGCCATTATGAGCGGTTCACCGACGAATCCGCGAGCCAGGCCAGCAACGTGACGACCGGGCAAGTGTATGCGTCGGTCATCGGCAAAGAGCGGCGCGGCGAGTACCTGGGCGGCACTATCCAGGTGATTCCGCACATCACGAATGAGATCAAGGCGCGTATCCAGTCGCTGGCAAGCTCCAGCGGCGCCGATGTGGTTATCTGTGAGGTCGGCGGCACCGTCGGCGATATCGAGGGTGAACCGTTCCTTGAAGCCATCCGGCAGATGCGCAAAGATGTGGGCCGCGATGACGTGCTGTTTCTGCATGTGACGTTGCTGCCCTACATCGGGGCGACAAAAGAACTTAAGACCAAGCCGACGCAACACAGCGTCAAAGAACTGCTGCGGGCGGGCATCCAACCAGATGTGATCCTCTGCCGATCGGATTATCCCGTCAGCGACGACATTCGCGAGAAGATCGCCTTGTTCTGCAACATCCAGCAGCGCGCGGTGATTCCATTGGTGACGGCCTCGAGCATCTACGAAGTGCCGATGATGCTTGAGAGCGCGGGCCTGGGTGATTATCTCGTCGAGACGCTGCGCCTGCAACCGGCGCACGCCGCCGAGCTTGGCGAGTGGCGTGATCTCGTCGCGCGCATCGAGTCTACCAAGCCGGTGGTACGGATCGCGCTCGTCGGCAAGTACGTTGAATTGCACGACGCCTATCTCTCCGTGGTCGAGGCGCTGCATCACGCCGGCTGGTCGTATGGCGTGGACGTCGAGATTGAATGGATCAACTCAGAACGACTGGAGACCGACTTCGAGAGCGTTGAGCCGCTGTTGGCGCGCGCCGATGGCATCATCGTGCCGGGCGGTTTCGGACATCGTGGCATCGAGGGCAAGATCCGCGCGGCGACTTTCGCGCGCGAGAAGAATGTGCCGTACCTCGGCCTGTGCCTCGGCATGCAGACGGCGGTCATCGAATTCGCGCGGAACGTGCTGGGACTGAAGGACGCCAATAGCTCGGAGTTCGACGGGACCTCATCGGAGAAAGTCATTGATCTGATGCTCAACCAGCGCAACATCGCCGACAAGGGCGGCACGATGCGCCTGGGCCAATGGGTCTGCTGCCTCGCCCCTGGCAGCAAAGCGGAAGCCGCGTACGGGCAGGCGATCATCTTCGAGCGGCACCGGCATCGCTATGAGTACAGCAACGCCTATCGCAAGCGTATGGAGCAGGCGGGTATGGTTCTCAGTGGCCGCTCCGCCGACGGCAGTCTGATCGAAATAGTGGAGCTCAAGGACCATCCGTGGTTCGTCGGCACGCAATTTCACCCGGAATTCAAGAGCAGGCCCACACGTCCACATCCGTTGTTCCGTGGGTTCGTAGGCGCGGCTCTCGAACGCGCGGGAGTCGAGACAGCCCGCTCGGCGCGGCATGCGCTGCATGAGGCGGAGGCGGCCGTTTCCAGCGCGAACGGCCACCAGCCGGGGAGCGACGGGGCCGTAGCGAGCAGTCTCGGCGGCCAGAGCTAGGCGCCGCGCGATTATAATCGAATGGCAGGTCGGACGCGCGGAGCGCCGTACCTGCCGTTTGTGTTTTCGTGCGCCGAGGAGGAGGGAATGACGACCACCAAACACTGCGTAGTCCTCTTGAGCGGCGGCCTGGACTCCACCACCACGCTCGCGCTGGCCAAGAGCGAGGGCTACACCTGCCATGCAATGACGTTTCGCTACGGACAGCGGCACGAAGTCGAGTTGGCCGCGGCGCGTCGTGTCGTGGCCGCGCTGGCTCCCGCCGAGCATATCGTCGTGGACATTGATCTGCGTCTATTCGGCGGCTCCGCGCTCACCAGCGACATTCCCGTGCCGAAGGGCCGCAACCTTGCCGACGAGTCCGCGGGGATACCCGTAACCTATGTGCCGGCGCGCAACACGATATTCCTCTCATTTGCGCTGGCCTGGGCCGAGGTATTGGAATGTAGCGACATCTTCATCGGCGTCAATTTTTACGACTTTTCGGGATATCCCGATTGCCGTCCCGAATATATCGAGGCGTTCGAGCGCATGGCGAACCTGGCGACCCGGGCCGGCGTCGAGGGCCGCCAGCGCACGACGATACACGCCCCGCTGATGCGTATGACGAAGTCGGAGATCATCCAGCTTGGTCTACGGCTAGGCGTTGACTACGCCATGACGCTCTCGTGCTACGATCCCTCACCGGAGGGCGCCGCGTGTGAAGAGTGCGACGCTTGCCAGCTACGGTTGCGCGGATTCGCGGCAAACGACTTGAGCGATCCGGCAATCTATCGAGAAAACTCATCCTCGTCGGTGTAGTTTGTGGGCCGTCATCCACGTATGGCCGGCGTCTGCTTGTGTAGTTTGTGGGCCGTCATCCACGTATGGCCGGCGTCTGCTATAGTACAAACGTGTGGTCTCCAAACGTGTGGACTCAGCCGGCAGTGGAACGGTCATCGCGTCAAGTGGGGAGGAGTACTCGCATGCGCGCTACGCCAGTGCCGCCCCGTTGGGACATGACACCCATTTTCCCCAGCCTGGATTCGCCGGAGTTCGCGGCCAGCTTCGCGTCCACCGTCCGCGAAATTGAAACATTGGAGGCGCTCTTCGACGAGTGCGACGTACGCCGGCTGGATACGTTACCCCCGACGGAGCAGGTCGTCGCGCGTATGGAGCGCATCCTCGCAGCCTATAACAATGTCCTCGACCACGTGCGTACGCTCGACACCTACATTCACACCTTCGTCAGCGTAGATTCGCGCGATGAAGTGGCGAAGGCGAGAGCGAGTGAGTTCCAACTACGGTCACTTCCGCTCGCACAGCTTGGCGCGCGGTTCACCGCCTGGGCCGGTTCTCTGGATGTCGAGTCGCTGATCGCCGCGTCGTGGATCGCCACCGACCACGCCTTCCTGCTGCGCAAGTCCGGCGAACGCGCGAAGCATCTCATGGCGCCGCCTGAGGAAGCGCTGGCCATCGAGCTGAACGTGAGCGGCGGCTCCGCATGGTCGCGCCTGC
>DATEGV010000118.1:0-3248 GCA_035279925.1 Ktedonobacterales bacterium
TGATAGACTCGGTTCCAACCGAGGCCAACGGAATCATCGTTTTCGGTTCCAGTGATCACGATGTATATGCCATACATGCGTCCGATGGCAGTCTTCTGTGGCGCTTTCAAACCGGTGGTGCGGTAGAGACTGATGCCGCGATCGGACCTTGGGTTCCCTCATAATGCAATACTGGATTCAATTGGGACAAGTCAGCAATTGCCAAGAGCGAGCTGTGATAATCTGAGTGCAAGGTTGGGCCGGCTCCTCTGTGATCGGAGATGTCCGCATTCGCCCTGCCTACCCACAATGTCAACAGAGATTTGCAGACGTGCGCTAATCCCACCGTGGTCGTCCAACATCGCTCTATGTCATCTGACGTTGGCCTCCGCTCGCATTGCCCCACCCCAGCCCGCCCTGCTATACTGGCGGGGATCACCACAGCAGCGGGAGGAGCCAGCGCCATGAGCACGCGGGGAGAAGTCGAGCGCATCATCGCCAAGAGCGGTGTGGACACCATCAAGATCGGCGGACCCGATTACGACGGTGTCTTCCGGGGCAAGCGCCTGCCCGTGGACGTGTTCCTTGCGGGGATCGAGCATGGCTTCGCGCAAGGCAACGTCCTCTTCGGGTGGGATATCGCCGAGGACCTCGTGCCCGGCCTGCGCTTCACCAACTGGGACAACGGCTATACCGACCTGCGTATGGTTCCCGACCTGGCGACGTTTCGCCCCGTGCCGTGGGAGAGCGGCGCCGCCACCGTCATCTGCGACTTCGTGACCGAGGAAGGGACGCCCGTCGAGGTAGCCCCGCGCCACGTCCTGCGCCGCGTGCTGGAGCGCGCCGGGGGGATGGGGCTGCGCGCGGAGATGGCCGTCGAGCTTGAGTTTCGCATCTGGCGCGAAGATCAGCGCTCGCTACGCGCAAAACACTGGCGCGACCTCACCCCCCTCAGCCCAACGACAAGCTGCTACAGCCTGTACCGCTCCACAGGCGACGAGTTCATCGTCGGCAAGCTGCGCCGGCAGATGGACGCCCACAACGTGCCGATCGAAGGCTACAACCGCGAACACGGCGAGGGCATGTACGAGATGAACCTGCGCCACGCGGCGGGGATGGACGCCGCCGACCGCGCGCTGCTGTTCCGCCACGGCGTGAAGGAACTCTGTCTGCTGGAAGGATTGACCGCCAGCTTCATGGCGAAACCCTTCGCGGGCGAGGACGGCAACAGCGGGCATCTGCACCAGAGCCTCTGGAACGGCGCCGGGGAGAATGTGTTCTACGACGCCGCGGACGAGCATCATCTCTCGCGGACGTTCCGCTCATACATCGCCGGCGTGCTGCGGACGCTCCCCGATTTCATGGCGCTCTACGCCCCCAACGTCAACTCGTACAAGCGCTTCGTCGCCGGCTCCTGGGCGCCGACGGTGGCCGCGTGGGGCATCGAGACACGCACCCCGGCGCTGCGCGTCGTCACCGGCTCCCCCAGCGCGACACGGCTGGAGAATCGGGTGGCCGGGTCGGACGTGAACCCGTATCTGGCGCTGGCCGCGACGCTGGCGGGAGGACTCCACGGCGTTGAGCAAGGACTGACGCCGCCGGAGCCAGTTCGTGGCAACGCTTATGCTATGCCAGAGGATATCGCGCCGCACCTGCCTCGGACGTTGGAGGCGGCCATCGAGCGATTCGCCGCCAGTGAAATTGCGCGTGGCTGGTTTGGCGACCCGTTCGTTGATGATTATGTGACGATGCGCCGCTGGGAATGCGAACGCCATCAGGCCGCCGTGACCGAATGGGAGCGCGCTCGCTACTTCGAGATGATCTAAGCCGGATCCGGCTGGATTCGTCGGTGGTTGTGAGTCGTCGCGCCATTCCGTGCGCCGGCCATTCGTGGCCGCGTATTCACCAGCATGATCCGAGGCGAGCGCTCGTAACAGAAGTACCAGAAAGCGCTCGTCGTGTTGACCCGGCGAGGGAACCGCCCGTATAATGGCGCCCGGTATGGCTTGCGGCGAAGGGGCCTGGTGGGGAGCCGAGCGTTGACGCCGGATGGTGGTACGCGCGGGCACACAACGGCGTGTAGAGAGCGTGACACCTCGATCCACAACGAGTCGCCAGGGGGCGAGCGGCGTGGGTGTCGCGTAGTCAATTGGAGGGGGAGAGTATCGTGCAGCGTGTGAACGGCATAGTGCAGGTCCGTCCCGAGATCGCCGGCATCGAAGACTATATCCCGGGGGAATCGCTCGAAGCGTTCAGTGCGCGCACGGGGGTCCCGGTGGACCGGCTCATCAAGCTGAACAGCAACGAGAGCCCCTACCCTCCGTCGCCACGTGTCGCGCGGGCCTTCGGCGCCTTCGAGAACTACAATCTCTACCCCGATCCAGACGGCCGCGCGCTCACCGCCGACATCTCCGCATATGTTGGCGTCGCGCCGGAGCATATCGTCCTCAGCAGCGGCAGCAACGAACTGATTACGAAGCTGTGGAGCGCGTTCCTGGCGCCGGGCGAGAGCGTCTTGCTCTGCTCGCCCACCTTCAGCCTGTACACGACAGCGACGACGCTGGCCAACGCGACGATTGTGGACGCGCCGCGCACGGATAGCTACGACATTGACGCGCGGGCCATCCGCGCCGCGCTGCGCGCGGATACGAAGCTGATCGTCCTCTGCTCGCCCAACAACCCGACAGGCAACCTCGTCGCGCGGGCTGATGTGGAGGCGCTGCTGGATACGGGGCGCATCGTCGTCGTGGATGAGGCGTACATCGAGTTCGCGGGCGAGGAGGCGCTGGCGCAGAGTCCGATCACGCTGGTCCCTCAGTATCAGAACCTCGTCGTCCTGCGCACATTCAGCAAGTGGGCGGGTCTCGCCGGCCTGCGCCTGGGCTACGGCGCGTTCCCGACCTGGCTGACGACGCACATTCGCAAGCTGCAACTGCCCTTCGAGGTGAATCTGGCGGCGCACATCGCGGCGCACGAGACGCTGGCCGATCTGCCGTTGATGCGCGAGCGCGTGGCGACGCTGATGGAGGAGCGCGACCGGCTCTTCGAGCTGCTGCGCGCCCAGCCCTACCTGCGCGCGTTTCCCTCGAAGGGTAACTTCATCCTCGCCGAGCTGACGGATCCGCGCCTCACACTGGCCGATCTGCGCGCGAGCATGGAGGCCGCCGGGATCATCCTGCGCTACTTCCGCACGCCGGACCTGGCGCGGCATGTGCGCATCACCGTCGGCACGGCGGAGCACACCGCCGCGTTGGCGCGCGTGTTGGAGA
>DATEGV010000119.1:0-2272 GCA_035279925.1 Ktedonobacterales bacterium
CCACGGCCGCCGCCCATGGCGGCGCCGAGGCCGGCACCCAGCACGGTGGCGATGGCCGCGGTGCCGATCTGGGCGTTGTTGGCCGCCTCGGTCGTTCCGGCGACCTGCTGCTGCGCGAATTGCCGGCAAAAGGCATCTTCCTGCTGGAAGACATTGAACGGCTTGTTGGTTGCCGGCATCACCGCCACTGTCGGACCAGGCGGCGGCTGGGCGCAGCCGGCGAGAACACAGGCGGCAGCCAGGACCGCGACGTCTCTATGAGCACGCTTCACGGGGATGCTCCTTCACTGCTCGCCGCTACTGCGAGCATGGGAACGCTGCGAGGAGCGCGGCAACCGCGTCATTGGCCGCCGGGCGTTGGCGAAATTCGGGATGCTCCGCCGCCCACTGGAGAAAAGCGCGCCGCAGCTGCTCGGGCGGGACGGGCCGGGTGGTGTCGATACACAGTGTGCTTTTCCCGAAGGCTCGGGCCGCCGTGAGCCCGTCCCCCACACCCACGAGATAGTGCCAGCACGCAACCACGTCCTCCTCGTGATCGCTCATGCACCACAGCTCGAGCGTGTACCCCGTCTTGCTCGGCGCTTCCGCTGCCGCAGGCGCAGCGAGCGCTGCCGTCGTCACCGCGATGAGTGCCAGCCACCGCATCCATCCGCCTCCCCACCTGGATTGAATAACGCCGCTTGAGCCGCTCGCGCAAAGGCGCAGAAATCGCAGATAGCAGGAAGCCTGCTGGCGAAACTGCGCTTGCCGCTTGTGTTTCCAACATGTGATTGGCGCTGGCCCACTGGATTGCCCATGCCAGACCTTGTGGGTGAACAAGCTTTTCGTAAAAGGGCTCCACTCCCTACAGATAAGTTGAAGGGTCTCCGGACGATATTGATCGCGAGTAGCGGTTCTGACCAAATGAGGCAATGCCCTGCGGCGTCCTCTCGCGTTCTGAGATCTTTTCCGGACCGTCATCTGGGTGTTCTATCGCCCGGCGGCTGGCCGCGCGCGCGGCGCCGCCGCAGCTCACCGTCGTCCATCCGGACGACGAGGAGATCCGCTTCGCCCGCATCGTGTGGAAACGGCCGCTTGGGGCGCGGTTCATCGCGCTCTACGACCGCGCCATCACCAATCTGCGCTACCCGGTCCAGTATGTGAGCCTGGCGCTCCTCGTCGGCATGACGGCGCAGGATCCGCGCGTGCTCTTGCGCATGCTGACCGGCATGGGGCTCGTCGCCCTCCTCAACATGCTCTATTACCTGCGCAGCGAGCGCTCGCTCGATTTCGTCTATGGCGCGCTCTACACCTATTTCGCCGCCTTCACGCTGTTCTGGATCTTCCCCTACGCCGCGGTGACCGTGCGCGCGCGCGCTTGGCTCACGCGGTGAGGCGCGTCGCGCGCAGCGCGATCGCGCCCTTCGACAAGCTCAGGAGGGCGGCAGCGGTTGCGCGTGCAACCGCGAGAGTCCGCACCAGGCAGGCGGTAGCGGCGTCGGGCGGCGCCCGTTTTCCCAGACGGGCTTTAGATGCGCCGAGCGGCCGCAATCAGGATAACGCTGTAGAAGGTCGAGGGCGGATTCCTCATTTGCGCGAGAGACGCAACCTGCCGGCTCACCTACAGGCCTTCCCGCGCCTCCTCGCTGAAATCGGCCTACCGAGGATCCATCGATGGGCCGGCGCCCGTCTTGGGGCGCCGGACCGAGGTTCGGCGCACCATCGGTTCGTATGCGCAGGGCGCAGGACCATGCTGTTCTACGGCGTTTCCGCCCTTTAATTCAGTGGATGAACCAATAGCGCGACCGCCTGCACTGACCGACTATTGCATCGATCGAGGAATGAAGCGAGGGAGTCAAGGCATGACACGTGTTCTCCATATCCTGATGCTCGTCGCGCTTGTCGCAGCCGGCGCCGCCGCGTGCAAGAATTCCGACAATACGCTGAAGAATCCGAATAGCACTTATGATCCCAGCCAGGACATGGGATCGCCCAGTGTCACGCAGTAGAAATTGATGACGCCCGGCAGCGACGAGAGTCTCGTCGCTCAATGACACCAGCATTCTCACCGTCGGTTCCCAGGGCGTCCGGTGAGTGGACCGCGCCATGGGAGGTGCCAGGGACGCCGCGAGTGCGGCCGTCGATAGAAGCCGACAGGGAAAGCAGGGAGCGGGAGGTCGCCGGATATGACATCGCACCATGCCCGGGATCCTAGGAAAAGCGCGGTGGCGTTGGTCGTCCTTACGGTGATGGCGGAGCCAGCATTGGCGCAAGACATCATCGCCTATCCGAT
>DATEGV010000120.1:0-2406 GCA_035279925.1 Ktedonobacterales bacterium
CGATACAGCAAAGCCCAGATGACAGGTTCTCATAATGGAGATGAACCTGCCATCCGGGCTTTTGGTCCCCGTGGTGTAGCGCCCGCCGTTTCCTCTGAAGATGAAGAGGACAAGTCACGCGCCTGCGTCGCTTGGTCCAGACCTCCGGTGCGGTTCGCCACGCGATACACTACAGGCGTCACGTACACGGTTACTGGAGCGGAACCCTAGACGCACTTCAACTCGTAGCCAGGCAATTTACGGTTGCCTGGTAGAGACGCTTGGGCTATATTCCCAAGTCTGTACGAGTAATTTCCGATGCTACACGACATATTCATTGTACCATTCAGACAGGCAAAGGTCAAGCGGATGGCTGGGTTACCCAGATGTCCTAGCCCGGATTCTATCCGGCGAGCAAACGGAGCCGAGCGATGGTGACGATAGGCATATTGACGGCGAGCACGAAGGGAGCCGCGGGTCAGCGCGAGGACACCTCCGGCGACGCGATCCACGCGCTGGTGACGGCTCCGCCGCTCTCAGGGGAGGTCCGCGAGCGCGCGATTGTCGCGGACGAGCGCGCGGACATCGAGGCGACGCTGCGCCATTGGTCCGACGATCTGCGTCTCAATCTGGTGCTGACGACGGGTGGGACTGGTCTCAGCCCCACGGATGTGACACCGGAGGCGACGCTGGCCGTGGTCGAGCGGCTCGTCCCGGGGCTGGCCGAGGCGATGCGCATGGAGAGCCTGCGCGTGACGCCGATGGCGATGCTGACGCGCGCGGTGGCTGGCTGCCGTGGGCAGACGCTGATCGTGAACCTGCCGGGCAGCCCCAAGGGAGTGCGCGAGTGCCTCGCGGTGATCCTGCCGGCGCTGCCCCACGCGATTGACATTCTGACGGCGCGGGTCACGGAGCATAAGGGGTAGAGGCAACAAGAGAGGCCGCTGGAGGTGATCCAGCGGCCAGGGGATCGTATCGTCGGGTTATGTGGTTAGTTGGCCAGCGACGGCTCCAATTTCTCCGCGCCGCGTGGGCCGGTGGTCGGCATAGGCGCCAGCACCGCCTGGACGGTTTCTTTGCCGCGCGCCGCCTCGACCACCTCGAAGCCGAGCGCTCCAATGACCGCCAGCGTGGCGAGCACAGCGCCAATGGCAACGTACTGGGCAATCTGTCCGATAACCGAGAAGGTCCAGGCGTCGTTCAGCATGGTCTGCAACGTATCACCCTTGAACAGCGTGTCGGCGATGCCCTGATCCTTAGCCTTCAGGGCCGGATTGATCTCCGCCATCGCGAGGCCGCTCCAGTACGAGTACGGGTGGCCCTGACCGATCTCTTGCAGGTGCAGGCCGATGAACTTCTCGGCGTAGGCGTGCGCCTGATCGCCATTGAGAACCTGTTGGCCGGCGTAGCTCTTCAGGTCAGCGGGCAAGCCGGACTGCGCGTCCTTCGGGAAGAAGATCTGTTGCGGAGCCAACTGGCTCCGAATCTGGGATGATGTGAAGCTGCTGGCGTAGAACCCCGCGACGGAACCGAATCCAAGGACGAGAATCGCAATCACCTGTAGTACGATGATGCGCCACCGAATCGCCTTTGTCATTTGAGCGCCTCCTCTTTGCCTTCCAGACTACTTCCGCGATTGAGGTGTCACACCTGATGTGTCGTCATCTCGGTCGCACTGATAGTCTATGCCGGCGGCGTCACCGCGCTATCACGTGAGGTGGCGAAGGCGTCACAGGGAAGTCACAACGGCGGAGGCTTCGATTAAGCGGCGCGGCGCAGACGCTCCCCCGTCGTGCGCAGCTCGCGCGCGTGGCGCTCCTCGGCGGCGGCCAGCAGCAGCCCGCCGATCATCGCAACGTTCTTGAGGAAGTGGATACGCTGACCAGCGCGCTGTTGTGGATCAGTCTCCTTCCAGAATGGATGCCCGGCGAGAGTGGTAGGAATCAGCGACGCGGCAAGGATGGCGGCCGCCCATTCTGGGAAGAGGCCGAGGCCGAACGCGACGCCGGCGAGAACCATCGTCGCGCCATTGGCGCGCACGGCAAGCTCCGACTGTGGGACGCCGAGTGCGGCGGCGGCCTGCGTGCGGCCACCGGGACGGCGCGCGGTATCCAGCCCGCCGGAGACGAAGATGGCGGCGAGCAGCGGGCGGGCGAGGGCGCGGATGAGCGAGAACATATGAGACACTCCTTGTAGCGGGGGTACGGCCTTTCCATCGGGCGTTGGCTCTCGTGAGCGCAACGTCTATGCCAGTGGCGGGTATTGCCGGTTACGAACCAGATGGGAGGAATTGACCGTGAGCGGCGCCTGTATGCGACGCAGGATAACCCTACCAGAGGACTGAGCGAGACCGGCGTGTCACATGAAAGGGACAACGATGAATCGCTACGTGCAGGAGAAGTGGTCCTGGATCGAGGGCACACACGT
>DATEGV010000121.1:0-3902 GCA_035279925.1 Ktedonobacterales bacterium
CGAGGTTGTTAGTATCCTTGAACCAATCCAGAGAGTGATCGTGCTCCTTCTGGAACATGAGGTCGAGGGCGCTAAGCTGAAGGGCGACAGTTGCGAGCGCGCCTCCATAATATGCTGCCAGCGGCCCAAACTTCTTGAACAGAAGTTTGACTAACGCGAGTCCTCCACCACCAATCCCACTTTCCTTGATGAGAGTTGCGAGGGAGTGCTCTATATTACCAGCGATGCCTTGCGCTTGCTGAGCTTCCCAGTCCGGCACGTAGAGGACGAGAGTATGTCCTGGAATCCATCGAGGCGGGTTCTGTTGGTCGTTTCCCCCTGGTACTGGAGCGGGAACTGGCACACCACACTTGGGTCCCTGGCACTCCGTGGGCTGTTCGTTAGTATCGGATGCATCCATGTCTACACGCCGACCTGTCGGGTCTGTCGCCGTCTCCGTGTTGCCTCCCACATATCCAAACCGATTCGCCGCCTGTGCGCCTACTCCTTTGAGCAACTGCGCAGCTATCGCCGGCTCACCTCCGAACACGATGGGGTTCACATCCGGCAGCGTGTCCGCGCTGGTGAACTGGCCGACGCTGGCAGCATAGTACCGCGAGACAGGCGCGGTGGGCGATTGAGTCATCAGCGCAGGCGGTCAAGCACCTTGTCGTACTCGGCATGTGAGCCGATCCAGAACCAGACCCAGGTGTCGCCGTCTCGACCGGCCAGCGCACGATACTGCCGTCCGACCCGCGCCGAATAGAGCGGAGCATGTATGCCCTGTAGGCGCTCGAAATTGAGCCCTGGATAGGACGGATCGTCCTGAAAATGTCGGTAGGCCTCGTCGGCGTCTCGCCGCACATCCTCAGGCAGTCGCTCATAGAGCGCCTTGAATCGGTGCGTGCGGATGGATCTCACGACAGGAAGCCATCGTCGCCAATGACTTCTGTCCGGCCTGCCTGCACGTCCTCTTTGGCTTCGGCCCATAACTGCTCAAGCGCCTGGGGGGTGCGTGGATCGCTGAGAAGCGAGTTCCAGCGCGCGTCGGCGTCGAGGATCTCCGCAATAGCCTGAGCGATGATTGCCTGTTCTGTCTCGGACTGTTGGGCGGCGCGTTCCATCGCCTGCCGCAAAATGTCGGTGATCATGCTGTGTCTACCTGCTTTCAACGACCTGCCGTAAGAACCGCGATCGCGTCGTTCCACAATGCCCAGCATACCGCATGGCGAGGAGGCAGGCAACTCAGGTGTAGGTCATGCTTTGACGATGCCAAACCAGAGGCCGAGTTCGGGCGTTTGCACCTCTGCCCAGTCGTAAATGTCGGTTCCCATCGTCGTTTCTCCCAACGCCTACCGCATTGCCATCACAGCGACAGGTTGTACGTATAGAACGCCTCATCGCGCCGCCAGCCCAGCGACTCGTAGAGCGCCTGCGCCGTCGCGTTCGTCACCTCCGTGCGCAGCGTCAGCCGCGCCGCGCCGTCCCTCGTCGCGTAGTCGCGAGCATACTCCATGAGCGCGCGACCGACCCCAAGCCGCCGCGCGTCGGGGGCGACGAAGAGATCGTTGAGGATCCAGATGTGTCGCAGGGCGCCGGTCGAGTACGTGCGGAACATCTGGATGAACCCGAGCGCCGTCTCGCCGCGCAGCGCCAGGAAAATCACCGACTCGCCCGTCTCCAGCATGCGCGTGAGGAACGCGCGGGAACGCTCGACCTCCGGCAGCCCGCGATAGAACTCACGATAGCCCACGAAGAGCGGCGTGATGTGGTCCACGTGTTCGGGTCCGGCCTGGATGATGGTCAGCGTGTTCTGAGTGATCTCGTCGTCCGGCATGTCAGTCCTCCGCCTCCGTCACGTCCGCGCGGCCCGCCACGATCGCCGTCGAATCCAGGTCCGCGTAGGGGCCGCGATACTCCGGCGGCAACTGCGCCGCGATGCCGCGCATGATCTGGTCGGCGGCGCGGGCCAGCGTCTCGCGGTTGCGCTTGCCGTCCAGCCCCTCGAACCGCACCGGCTTGCCGTAGCGCACCGTCACGCGCGGCGCGAACGGGCCGTAGCGCAGCCCCTTGAGCGTGTGCTGCGTGCCGAAGATGGCGACCGGCACGACCGGCGCGCCGGTGCGTAGCGCCAGATACGCCGTCCCTGGATGCCCCGCCTGCAATCGCCCCGTCCGGCTGCGGTGCCCCTCCGGAAAGACCACCAGCGCCTCGCCCTGCTTGAGTAACTGCTCGGCGTTGCGGATGGATTCGCGGTCGCCCTCGCCCCGGCGCACCGGGAACGATCCCGCCAGGCGTAGAATGCCGCCGAGCAGAAAGATGTTGAAGAGTTCGATCTTCGCCATGTAGTGGGTGATGCGCGGCACCCGCAGCGACATGAGCGGGATGTCCGTCCAGGCGATGTGGTTCAGGGCGATGATGACCGGCCCCTCGCGCGGGATGTTCTCGATGCCCTCGGTGCGCAGCCGCGCGAAGAGGGGAGTGAGGATGGTGAAGAGGGCGCGCACAAAGCCATAGAAGAAGGGCGAGGCCTGCCCCACGCGCTCAGGCGTCGTCGTCATGGTCGCGCTCCGTTCTCACGCTACATCGCTCGCTAGCGCCATATACTCTCGCCAGCCAGCACGGCTCTGATTCCCCCTCTCCTCGTGGGAGAGGGGGTCAGGGGGTGAGGTCCGCTCCGCCCCGCTCCGCCAGCAGCCGCTCGATCCGCGCGACCACCTCGTCGGCCAGCAGGTGATCGTTGTTGATGACCACGGCGTCGGGCGCGGGGCGCATATTCGGCGTGTCGCTGGCGTCACGCTGCTCGATCTCCCGGCGCACGGTCTCCAGAGCCGGCGCGGCGTCGCCATACGCGGCAAGCAGATCGCCGTGGCGGCGCCTGGCCCGCTCGTCAATCGAGGTGGTCAGGTAGATCTTCAGGTCGGCGTCGGGCAGCACGACCGTGCCGATGTCGCGCCCAACCATCACCACGGTCGCGGTCCCGGCCATCTCGCGCATGCGCTCGATCAGCGCCACGCGCACGTCGGGATAGTTCGAGACCTGAGAGACCGCCGCGTCCACCTTCGGCGTGCGCAGCCGGCGTGTCACGTCCACCCCATCCACCAGCACCGTATACTGGCGGCCATCCGCGACGGTCGGCGCGACGATGCGGATGGGGAGCGCGCGGGCCAACGCCAGCAGCCCCGCGCCATCGCTGGGACCGACGCCGCGGTCGAGCGCGACGGCGGTGAGCGCGCGGTAGAACGCGCCGGTGTCCACGAGGACGGCTCCCAGCCGTTTCGCCAGCCGCTCGCCGATGGTGCTCTTGCCGACGCCGGCGGGTCCGTCTATGGCGATCTGTGGCTGCGTGCGCATGCGGCGTGTTCTCCGGTGGCTGAGTGGCGGTTCTCGCGGTCATCAATGGCCGGCGCACAGGACGCGGGTCTACGCGGCCCTAACCGGCCGGCGCACGGGACGGGACGCGGTTCTACATGGCCGTAAACGGCGGGGGCTCGGGACGGGACGGGACGCGGGCTGAATCCCGTCGCCGCTGCCCGCAACCCAACCGGATCCGCACTTCAGCGCGGCGCCTCAGGCATTATAGCAGCACGCTGTGGCAGGCGGAAAGGGGAAGGACGCTCAGCCGGGGTCGTTAGGACGCCAGGTCCTCAGACGAGAGGAGGCCACGCCGCCGCACTTCGGCAAGCAGCTCGATCAATCCATGCGCGTCAAAGGTCAAGCAGGCGGATGCGATCGTGCGGCGAACCGTCGCCACCGAGAGACACAGCGTGCGCGCGATCGCTGCGGGTCGCATGCCATCCTGCGCCAGCCGCACAATCTCCATTTGTCTCGGCGTGAGTTTGCCCTGCGTCCAAGCGGCGGGTCTGCGTCCAGCGCCTTTCACTCTGCGCCCACGAGCGCCACCTTGCTGTACGTTCCCTTTG
>DATEGV010000122.1:0-22458 GCA_035279925.1 Ktedonobacterales bacterium
AGCGTCACGCATTCGCGCTCGCCCTGAACCATCTTCTCAGCCTGCGTCGTCGCGCCCAGCCGTCCGCCTGCCGTCGGGCCGAAGACCACCGCGCCACCGGTCGCCGGGAGCGACTCGATACGCCGCGCTGTACCGTTGGCTAGCAGCACCGGCGTCCCCTCGGCGATGCAGGTCGTACATCCGTAGCCGACCGTGTGGAACCCGAGCGCCTCCAGATATGGCGTCAGCCCGGAGTCGCGCAGATAGTCCGTGACGGCGCGTGACCCCGGCGCGAGGCTCGTCTTGACGCTCGGCCGCACACCCAGCCCGCGCTCGACGGCCTTCTTCGCCAGCAGCCCGGCGCCGATCATCACGGACGGATTCGACGTGTTGGTGCAGCTTGTGATCGCGGCGATGGCAACCGAACCGTTGCCCATCGCGACCGTCTCATCCTCGACCGTCACCTCGACGGCCTTCGTATCGCCATTGGTGAACCGCTCTGGGTACGCGGCGCGGAAGTTCTGCTTGACGCCGCTCAGCGCGACACGGTCCTGCGGGCGGCGCGGCCCGGCCAGACTCGGCTCGATGCTCGTGAGATCCAGCTTGAGCAGCTCATTGAACTCCGGGACCGGCGTCTCGTCGGTGCGGAACAGCCCCTGCTCCTTGCAGTATCGCTCCACCAGCGTGACGAGCGCCTCATCGCGACCCGTCAGTCGCAGGTAGCGCAGCGTCTCCGTGTCCACGGGGAAGAGCGTGGCCGTCGCGCCGAACTCCGGTGACATGTTCGAGATGGTGGCGCGGTCCGGCAGACTCAGCGAGCTGAGGCCCGTGCCGGCGAACTCGACGAAGCGGCCGACGACGCCGTGCTTGCGCAGCATCTGGGTCACGGCGAGCACGAGATCGGTGGCCGTCGCACCCTCTGGCAGCGCGCCGGAGAGCTCGACGCCGACCACGTCGGGGGTCAGCAGATACAGCGGCTGGCCGAGCATGACGGCCTCCGCTTCGATGCCGCCGACGCCCCAGCCGAGGATGCCCAGCCCGTTGATCATCGTCGTGTGCGAGTCGGTGCCGACCAGCGTATCCGGGAAGACGAGGCCGTCGCGCGTCTGCACGACCTTGCCCAGGTATTCGAGGTTCACCTGATGCACGATGCCGGTGCCGGGCGGTACGACGCTGAAGTCCTTGAACGCCTGTTGCGCCCAGCGGAGCAACGCATAGCGCTCGCCGTTGCGCTCATATTCGCGCTCGACGTTGCCCGCGAAGGCGAGGGTCGAGCCAAAGAGGTCTACCTGGACGGAGTGGTCAATCACGAGGTCCGCCGGCACGAGAGGATTGACGCCGGCCGGGTCGCCGCCAAGCTCCTTCACGGCGTCACGCATCACCGCGAGGTCCACTACAGCCGGGACGCCGGTGAAGTCCTGCAAGATGACACGCGCCGGCAAGAAGGGCAGCTCCGTTGGGTCGCCGCCGGTGTCGCCGGCGTTCGGACGCCAGCGGGCCAGCGCAAGCACATCCGCCTCGCTGACGAGATCGGGTTCGAGATCGTGATGGCGCAGCGCGTTCTCGATGAGGATGCGCAGCGTGAATGGCAGTCGCTCGATGGGCGTCATGCCGTGCGCGGCCAGCGCGCCCAGCCGGTAGTAGGCGGCGTCGCCGCTGCCGGTGTTGAGCGTGGCGCGTGCGCCAAACGTGTTCTCTTGCGTCATTGGTGGCTCCCCCTTGTGGTGGGTGGATGGGAGCGGGCGCTCGTCCGATGAGCGCGGCGTTCTCCTTCGATAGTGGGTCGAGCCGGTCCGCGTGTGCGCGGGGCGGGCCAGTCGCGGCGGCTCGTTCTGTCAGGAAGTATAACAGCGGGTTCATCCGCGCGGACAATGGCAGATATCGGATCTGGCGATGCGATGGGACTTCCGATTCCTGTATCCAAGCCACTGACGCGCCAGCCCTCCGCTGTGCTGGAAGGATGCGTCCGCGGCGTACAATGGAGGCGCGATGCGCTTCGGTTGACGGGCGTACACCGAGAGGACGACGTACAATGATGGATGTCCAGCGCATGCGGCGTATCGTGGATGACGTCGAAGCCGGCCCACAGCCCTACGCGGCGAAGAAGGCGGCCGCACGCTGGCTAGGACCGGACTCCGGAGTCCCGCTGGTCTACGCGCGGAGTAGCGCCAACCACCTTTTTCGCTTCCAGCTCGGTGAGCAGCCCTATTTCCTCCGGCTGGCCCACGACGAGGAGCGTCAAGTAGCCGCCATAGCCGCTGAGTTAGACTTCGTGCGCCACGTCGCCGGCGCGGGTCTGGCCGTCGCCATACCTATCGAGTCTACCACGCACAGGCTGCTCATCGAGCAGGTGAGGTGCGGCGGATGGCGCTACAACGCCGTGGTCTTCGAGGGGTTGCGGGGTCGCGAGCTTGACGTGGACGACCTGGACGAGACGCGCTATCGCGCCTGGGGACGCGCCCTCGCGCTCGTCCATCATGCGTCGCGGACGTTTCCCCCGCATCCAGCGCGGCCCACCTGGCGCGACCAAACGCTTGCCGCGATGCGCGCGCTGCCGCCCGAAGAAACAGAAGTGGCGCGCGTCATCACGTCAGGGCTGCGCTGGCTGGAGTCGCTCGACCTCACGGAGCAGGAGTACGGTCTCCTCCACGGCGATTTCGAGCTGGACAATATCATCTGGGACGGCAACCGGCCCCAGGCGCTCGACTTCGATGACGCGACGTATGGCTGGTACGGACTCGACATTGCGATTGCCCTTCAGGATGTCTGGGAAGCGGGCGAAGATGGCGACGGCGCGTCTCAAGCTGAGCGTGATCGGCGCTACACCTGGTTCGCGGAGGGCTACGCCGCGCTGCGCCCGCTGCCCACCGGCCTACCGGAGGCGATGCCGCGCCTGCGCACGCTGCTGCTCGCCGTCAAGATGGCGCGGCTGCTGCGCGCCTACGCAACGACGACGGAGGGCGAGCAGCCCGCCTGGCTGAGCCAGATGCGCACCCGTCACCAAGGATGGCTAGCGGCCAGGCGCGCCCAGCTCATGTGGGAGTGACCACTGCCCACGACCATAACCAGTCATATGGGATATACTCTGCTTGAAGGTTTGAGCGGCGGCGACGTGAGCACATGAGGAATAGACCATGAGCAAGCAAGTTCGAGACACATCAGCGCGGGATACCGTTACGTTGCCTGTCGGCGCAATCGCGCCTGCATGGGAATTGTTGCGTCCGCTGCCTGTCACAATCAGCGCCGATGAAGATGGCTGGTATGTCGCGAGCGACGACGTGTTTCAGGTATACGGCGATGGTGAAACGCTCGCGAACGCCCAACACGACTATGTCATTTCGCTCATCGATTATTATCTACTGGTTGAGCGGGATGCGTTGAGTGGAGATGTGTCGGCGCAATGCGAGCTCGACCGTGTCCAGGCATACATCCACCCCCAGACGCGGTAGAAAACTCCTCATGCCGTACAAGGCCGCCGAGATTGAACACATCCTGACCACGGTGCTCGGCTTCGTTGAGGACGACACGCGCGAGGTCGGTCACAAGTGGTATAAGCTCAAGATCGAGGGCGTACCGCGAACGATTCGCACCAAGATTTCGCACGGAAAGAAGACCGAGTACGGGGCCGCATTGGAAAGCGCCGTAGCCAAACAACTTCATGTGCGGAAAGCATTCTTCCGGGACATCATGGCGGGCAAGAAGACCAGAGAAGACTACATACGCGAGGTAAAGGCCAACCCGTACCCGCCGTTCTAACGCCCCGCACACGCGTTCCCGTTGACGCTGAGTCACTTTACCGAATATAGTTAGAGCCAACTACCCGAACAGGCGCGGTAAGCCGTTCCCTGTAGCGCGCACACTGTAGCGTATCCCTCCCCCGCTTTCCGTATGCGGAAGCTTCACCTGCCCCGATGCGCTCCACCTTCGAGCGCCCCACACACCCGTGCGATCTGAGCGTTGCGTCACCCGTATATCTGAATGGGAGGACGGCCGTGATCCCGGACACCTTTGAGTATGTCGCCCCCGCGACCCTGCCCGAAGCCATCGCTCTGCTGCAACAGCGCCCCGACGACGCCAAGCTGATGGCCGGCGGGCAGAGCCTCATCCCGCTGATGAAGTTTCGCCTCGCCGCGCCCGCGCTGGTGGTGGACCTGCGCAGAGTGCCGGGCCTGACGATGATCGTCGAGCGCGGTGGCAGCCTGGTCATCGGCGCGATGGCCACCGAGGCCGCTGTCGAAGCCTCCGACCTAGTGCGCCAGCGGTATCCCGCCATCCGCGACGCCAGCGCCGTCGTCGCCGACCCCCTCGTGCGCAACTTCGCCACGCTGGGCGGCAACCTGGCGCACGCCGACCCCGCCAACGACCACCCCGCGATGATGATGGCCCTGGGCGCGAGCGTCGTCGCGACGGGCCCCAACGGCAGTCGTAGCATCACGATGGACGATTTCCTGGTGGACTCGCTCGAGACCTCGCTGGCTCCCGACGAGGTGCTGACCGAGATCCACGTGCCGCGTCCCACGCCCCGCAGCGGCTCCGCCTACGTCAAGCTCGAACGCAAGGTCGGCGACTACGCCATCGCCGCGGTGGCCGCCTCGATCACGCTTGACGGCGATATCTGTACGCGCGCCGGCGTCGCGCTCACCAATGTCGGCCCCAAAGCCATCCGAGCCAGCGCCGCCGAGGCGTTCCTCGTGGGCAAACGGCTGGACGAGGAGACCATGCGGGAAGCGGGACGACTGGCCGCCGAAGCCGCCCAGCCGACCGCCGATCTGCGCGGACCCGTCGAGTATAAGCGCGCGATGGTGCGCACGCTGACCGTTCGGGCGCTGCGTCTCGCCGCCGAGCGGACCAAAGGAGGAGTCGCATGACGCAACGAGTCACCCTGACCATCAACGGGCAGCCGAAGACGGCGGAGGTTGAGCCGCGACTCCTGCTCGTACATTTCATCCGTGAGGTCGCCGGCCTCACCGGCACGCACATCGGCTGCGACACCACAAGCTGCGGCGCCTGCGCGGTCCTCATCAACGGCGTGCCCGCGAAATCCTGCACGCTGCTGGCGGTCCAGGTGGACGGCGCGCAGATCAGTACCGTCGAGGGGTTGGAGCAGAACGGCCAGCTCCATGCCGTGCAGGACGGCTTCTATCAAGAGCACGGCTTACAGTGCGGCTTCTGCACGCCCGGCATGATGATGACCGCCGTGGCGCTGCTGGCGAGCAATCCCAACCCGACGGAGGACGAGATTCGCCACGCCATCTCCGGCAACCTCTGCCGCTGCACCGGCTACGTAAACATCGTCAAGTCCATTCAGTACGCCGCGCGGAAGATGGCCGAAGCCAAGGCGACGCCGGTCCCTGTCGCCGTTACGTCGGAGGTGAGCTAGCATGGCCACTGAAGTCACCACGATCCGAGGCATGGGTCACAGTGTCAAGCGCAAAGAAGACGCGCGTTTCTTGCGTGGGCGCGGCAAGTACGTAGACGACATCACGCTGCCCGGCATGCTTTTCATGGACATCGTGCGCAGCCCCTTCGCCCACGCCAACATCACCAGCATTGACCCCAGTAAGGCGCTGGCGCGCGAGGGCGTGCTGGCCGTCATCACCGGCAAAGATCTGGACGCCGCCGGACTGGCGTGGATGCCGACCCTGATGGGCGACAAACAGATGGTGCTGCCGGTGGATCGCGTCGTCTATCAGGCGCAGGAGGTCGCCGCCGTCGTCGCCACCGACCGCTACACCGCCGCCGATGGCGCCGCACTCGTCGAGGTGGACTACGAGGCGTTGCAACCGGTGATAGACCCGCACAAGGCGCTGGAGCCGGATTCCCCCCTCGTGCGGCCGGACCGCGAGCAGAAGACGAACCACATCTGGCACTGGGAGGCCGGCGACGCCGGGCGGACCGACGCCGCCTTCGCGCAGGCGGAGGTCGTCGTCGAGCAGGACCTGTACATCCCCCGCATCCACGTCAGTAGCATCGAGACCTGCGGCTGCGTCGCCTCGTTCGACGCCGTCGAGGGCAAGCTCACCGTCTATATGACGACGCAGGCCCCGCACGCCATCCGCACCGTCTTCTCGCTGGTGACGGGCATCCCGGAGCACAAGATTCGCATCATCTCCCCCGATATCGGCGGCGGCTTCGGCGGCAAGGTGCCCGTCTACCCCGGCTATGTCATCGCCTGCGTCGCCTCCATCAAGACGGGCCACCCGATCAAGTGGATCGAGGACCGCTCGGAGAACCTGCAAGCCGACAGCTTCGCCCGCGACTACCACATCAAAGCGCAACTCGCGGCCAAGCGCGACGGCACGATGCAGGCGCTGCGCGTGAAGACGCTGGCCGACCACGGCGCCTTCGACGCGGCGGCCAACCCCTCGAAGTTCCCCGCCGGCCTGTTCAGCATCGTCACCGGCTCGTACGATCTGGACGCCGCGCATGTCGAGGTGGACGGCGTCTATACCAACAAGCCCTCCGGCGGCGTCGCGTATCGCTGCTCCTTCCGCGTCACGGAGGCGGTGCATACCATCGAGCGGCTGGTGGACCGCCTCGCGCAAGAGATCCACATGGACCCGGCGGAACTGCGCCTCAAGAACTTCATCCCGCCGGAAAAGTTTCCGTACAAATCTCCCACCGGCTGGGAGTACGACAGCGGCAACTATCCCGGCGCGCTGCGCCTGGCGATGGAGAAGATCGGTTACGCCGACCTGCGCCGCGAACAGGCCGAGAAGCGGGCGCGTGGTGAATTGATGGGCATTGGCCTCTCGACCTTCACGGAGATCGTCGGCGCCGGACCCTCGCACACCTTCGACATCTTGGGCATCAAGATGTTCGATAGCGCGGAGATTCGCGTGCATCCGACCGGCTCGGCCATCGTGCGTATCGGCGTGCAGACGCAGGGCCAGGGCCATGAGACGACCTTCGCCCAGATCGTCGCGGAGGAGCTGGGCTTGCCAGTGGAGAACATCGCCGTCGAGCACGGCGACACCGACACCGCGCCCTATGGCCTCGGCACCTACGCCAGCCGCAGCACTCCCACGGCCGGAGCCGCGACGGCGGTGGCCGCGCGCAAGATTCGCGAGAAGGCGAAGCACATCGCCGCGCATCTGCTCGAAGTCTCCGCCGACGACCTGGAGTGGCGCGATCACCATTTCGAGGTCAAGGGCGCGCCGGGCAAGACGATCACGATGCAGCAGGTCGCCTTCGCCGCGTACACGAACCACCCGCAGGGGATGGAGGCCGGCCTGGAAGCCGTAGACTACTACGACCCGCCGAACCTGACTTTCCCGTTCGGCGCGTATGTCTGCGTCGTGGACATTGATCGCGGCACCGGCGAGGTGAAGGTGCGCCGCTTCCTGGCGATTGACGACTGCGGCAACATCATCAACCCGATGATCGTGGATGGGCAGATTCACGGCGGCTTGACCATGGGCCTGGCGCCCTCGCTCTACGAGGAGATCACCTACGACGAGCAGGGCAACATGCAGCAGGGCACCTTCATGGAGTACCTGTTGCCGACGGCGGTAGAGACCCCTGCCTGGGAGGTGGATAAGACCATCACCCCCTCACCGCACCATCCGTTCGGCGCGAAGGGCGTCGGCGAATCGGCCACCGTCGGGGCGCCGCCGGCCATCGCGAACGCCGTGGTGGACGCGCTCAGTCACCTGGGCGTAACCCATCTCGATATTCCAATCAAGCCGTGGCAGGTGTACCAGATTCTGGAAGAGCATGGACTGGCGGAGGCGTAGGCGATGCATTTTGAAGGTGAGCAGACGATCCACGCGCCCATCGCGTCGGTCTGGGCGTTCTTCATGGACCCGAACCAGGTGGCGCAATGCGCTCCTGGCTTTAAGAGCATGGAGATTCTTGGCCCGGACCATTTCAAGCCGACGGTCTCCGTGGGCATCGGTCCCGTCAAGGCCACGTTCACGCTGGATGTGGTGATGACGGGCAAGCAGGAGCCGACGCACGCTGACGCGACGGCGCGCGGCAACGCCGCGGGCACCGCTGTCGAGATGCGGGGCGGCATGGATCTGACGGAGCAATCGCCGACGGCGACGACGATGCGCTGGGTCGCCAATGTCAACGTCAGCGGTAAGATCGCCAGCCTGGGCGCGCGGCTGATGGAGAGCACGGCCAACAAATTGACCTCGCGCTTCTTCGACTGCACGCGCCAGAAGCTTGAGGAGCAGGCCGGCGTCTCGGCGCCGTCGCCCGCGATGGAGGCCGGCGGAGAGTGAGGCCGGGTGAGGGGTACGGTTCACACAGAGTCACACAGAGTCATAGACAATGCGGTTCTTGCCAAACGCAAGTGGGCTTGTGAGGGTGCGCAAGCCCGGCGCAACTCCTGTGTGTGACTCTGTTTCACCTCCCTTTGACTCCGCGTGAACTCCGTGTCCTCCGCGTGAACCGTACCCTCATCCTGGCCCACGCCGGCGCTCCAACTGAAAGGCCCAGCATATGCAACGAGACATCCTTGACGAGGCGCAGCGGCTGCGCGGAGAGCGGCGGCCCTTCGCGCTGGCGACCGTCGTGGCGGCGCGGCAGCCGTCCTCCGGTACGCCAGGCGCCCGCGCGATCATTATGGCCGGCGGGCAGATGGAGGGGTGGATCGGCGGTCACTGCGCGCAGCCGACGGTGATTCGTCAGGGACTCGCCGCGCTCGCGGATGGCATGCCGCGCCTGGTCGTCCTGCGGCCGGACGGCGGCGTAGCCCAAACTGACGCGGAGGAGACGCCCGGGCTGGTGCGCGTGCCCATGCTCTGCGCCAGCGAGGGCGAGCTGCACATCTTCGTCGAGCCGTTCCTGCCCAAGATCGAGCTTGTCGTTGTCGGCGCCTCGCCGGTCGCGCGGACGCTGGCGCGTATGGCTGCGCTACTAGACTTCGACGTGACGGCGTGCGATGAACAGGCCGACATGGAAACGTTCCCCGAAGTCAGCCGCCTGCTGCCTGATCTCGCCGCGCTGCGCGCGCGTCTCAGCACGCGCGACTACGTGGTCGTCGCGACGATGAACACCTACGACGAGGAGGCGGCGCGGGTCGCCCTCGAAAGCGACGCAGCCTACGTCGGCGTGGTGGCCAGCCAGAAGCGTGTCGCGGCGATACGGGAGACGCTGCGCGAGGAGGGCGTGGCCACGGACCGGCTGGCCCGGCTCCAACGGCCGAAAGGGCTGACGGGTCCAGCGCTGCGACCGGGCGAGATCGCGTTTAGCGTGATGGCCGATCTACTGGACGCGCGCCGCCGGCGGGTCGGGCTGGATGTGGAGGTCGCGCCGCCGCTCCGC
The DNA here is from genome assembly GCA_035279925.1 of Ktedonobacterales bacterium. GTDB lineage: Bacteria > Chloroflexota > Ktedonobacteria > Ktedonobacterales > JADMIN01 > DATEGV01. The sequence continues at coordinate 9,253 of DATEGV010000122.1, forward strand.
GCGGAGGCGATTGACCCCATCTGCGGGATGACCGTCGAAGTCGCCACCGCCCGCTACACCAGCGAGCGCGACGGGCAGACCTACTACTTCTGTTGCGCCGGCTGCAAGAAGACATTTGAGCGCGCGGCGACGGCGGGCTGAGCGCGATGCGGCGCCATCTATGCGAGCGTGACAGTGGCCGCATGTCGCGGCGCATCAGACGTACGAGAAAAGGAGAACGCTCGATGAATCCAACCAACGCGCAGAATACGCAGGGACTGGGGCAAGGAGAGGACGCGGAGGTGCAGGAGGCCCTGAATCCTAACCCACAAAACCTCTCGGAGAGCGATCCCAATGTCGCGCGCGACCCTGTCTGCGGCATGCTCGTGGACAAGCGTACCGCCAAGAATACGCTGCCGGCGCCGGTGAACATGCCGATGGACACGCTGTATTTCTGCTCCGCGAACTGCAAGGCGCTCTTCGAGGAGAACCCAGAGAAGTACGGCTCAAATTTCTGATCGGTCTACGAGGACCAGGTCGCCGCTTCGCCTGTGAGCACGCGCATGGCGAGCGGCGGCGCATGTGAGTTCGAAGGGTGGCCGCTGGTGTTCGCGACGATAGACGGCGCGCGTCTGTGCTACAAGTCCGTGGGCGCGGACGCGAGTTACCCGCTGATCGTCTTGCACGGCGGTCCAGGCTTCGACCACCACGAGATGTCGCCGTGGCTCGACGCGCTCGGCGATACATTCCGGCTGATCTACCTGGACGAACGCGGTCAGGGCCTCTCTGACCGTGTAGACCCATCCACCCTGACGTTGACGCGGTTCGCGGAGGATGTCTCGAAACTGGCCGGCGCGCTCGACCTGGAACGCTACGCGCTCCTGGGCCACTCCTTCGGTTCGTTCATCGCGCTGGCGCACGCCGTTGAGCGCGGCGACGCCACGCACTACGTCATCTCCGGCGGCACGGCCAGTTTCACCAAGACCGCGCCGGAGATCGAGGCGAACCTGGCCGCCTTCGAGCCGGAGGAGTTGCGCGAGCAGGTCACGCGATCCTGGGCGCTGGAACCGGAGGCGCGGACCGCTGAGGACGTAGACCGCCTGTGGAAGATGCAGGCGCCGTTCCACTTTTATCGGACGGATACCGACGCCTACCGTCGCTACATGGCCGAATCCGAGCAGACCGTCTACGCGCCTGGGGTGCTGGCGTACTTTGCGCGCAACGCCTACCCCATCGAATACGAGGACCGGCTGGCGACCATCCACCGGCCCACGCTCGTCATCACCGGCCAGCACGACCGCACCTGCACGCCGCGCGCCGCTCGCGACTTGCACGCCGGCATTCCCGGCAGCGAACTCGTCATCCTTCCCGACGCCGGCCACATGACCTTCGTCGAGCAGCCCGGCATGTACCTCGGCGCCGTCCGCGACTTCTTCGCGCGGCATCCGGTGGGGTAGTCGCTGCTGGATCGCTTGCCGGTCTTCCGGCGTGGTAGACTGCAACGGTAGGCAGTGTCCAGTCAGGGAGATTGAGACGCATGCGAGTTGACGCCCACCAAAAACGAGCGCAGCAATTGGAGCATGCTCTCTCCATGCTCGCGGATCCAACCAGCGACGCTGATGTAGTGCCTGCCGTGATTGAGATGTATTGGGGCGCTGCGTTTCACTGGATCGCATTTGGCTGCCAGAACAAGCATCGCAAGCATAAGGAGAATCACATCCAGCTTGGTCGTTACCTACGTGATCTTGGCGAATCGCGCATCGCGGCGACGTGGGATCGACTGGAACTCAAGCGGCAGGGTGGAATGTACGCATACATGACGGCTCCTGCGGATGCGGCGGAAACGCGCGCCGACTGGGAGGAGATTCGACTATGGGCGCTGAGCTAATTGAACACCATGCTGCCCCCGCGCCAAACTCTATACGGCCGGCGGTAGTGAGTATCTCCTGGCTCGATCCGGTTACCTCGGCCGCCGCGACGGATATCACGCGGTCACTCGCTGTTGCGCATCCTGAAGCGGTGGCAGTCATCCTGTTCGGCTCGGTGGCGCGTCATGAGCAGCGTCCGCTCGATGACCCTAAGCCGAGCGACCTCGACCTTCTCTTGTTGATCGACCCAACTGTTGTAAATCCAGACGGCGGCGCACTCACCCGAGATCAGGAACTCGCACTACACCACACCATTGGTGAGGCCGACTACAAGGGCCAGAGCCCGCGTGAGATCAAGTTCGTGTTCGTCTACCGCGATCTCGCCCGCTGGGATGACCTGTTCATCGAGAATGTCGCGCGTGATGGCATCCTGCTCTGGTCGCGTGGCCCCCTGCCGGAGCGGCTCGCGCCAGTGGCGGCCCGGGCGATTCCCACGCCCGACACGACATCCCTTCGCTAGTCTCCTTCACCCACCTCAGATTGTCTTGCCCCCGCCATTTCCACTTGCCGCCGCCTCACGCAGAACAGCTTGACACGCAACCAAATGGTTGCGTATTATTAGGCAGCCAAATGGGTGCGTATCGGCGCATCCGGAGCTGGCGCTCCCGCTGTGGGCGCGCGGACATCGGGGCGGATCTTTGACGCGCTCCAAGTGGCAGCTAGCGATTGAAAGGGAGCGGGACAATGGCGAGTATTCGGCACCGTGTGGGGATCACCGCGCCGCAAGCGCGCGTGTATGAGGCGCTGACGACGAAGGACGGCCTCGCGGGATGGTGGACGCGGAAGATCGAAGGTGACCCGAACGTTGGCGGGAAGCTGAGCTTCTATTTCGGCGACGCCGAGCCAGGCGCCGTGATGGAGATCGCCGAGCTTACGCCGGCCAGCCACATCGCGTGGAACTGCGTCCAGGGGCCCGCCGAATGGGTCGGCACGCGCCTTACCTTCGACCTCACCGCGTCGGGGAGCGAGACGGTGGTGCTCTTCGCGCACGCTGACTGGCGCGAGCCGGTCGAGTTTATGTATCACTGTAGTACCAAATGGGCGTACTTCCTGCTTGGAATGAAGGCATGGCTAGAGGGCGGCGAGTCTACCGCGTTTCCCGACGACTTGCACATCAGCGGTTGGGATGACCATTGACACCTTGCTCACCGCGCCATAGGATGGTATCCATATGCGTGCGGACCCGCAAACGGACGAGATGGACAAGGTCTTCGGCGCGCTGGCCGACCGCAGCCGCCGGCGACTGCTCGACAGGCTGAATAGCCGGAACGGGCAGAGCCTGCGCGAGCTGTGCGTCGGGCTGGACATGACCCGGCAGTCGGTCAGCAAGCACTTGACCGTTTTGGAGGAGGCCAATCTGGTCTCCTCCGTGCGGGTGGGCCGGGAGAAGCTGCATTACCTCAACACCATCCCCATCAACGACATCGCCGAGCGGTGGATCAATGAGTACGATCAGGAGCGGGTCCGGGCCTTGTCCGATCTGAAACGCGCGCTGGAGGGTTCTCCCGTGGATAGGCCAGCCTTCGTCTACACCATCTACATCAAGACGACACCTGAACACCTCTGGCGCGCGCTGACCGAGCCCGCGTTCACCCGGCGTTGGTGGGGGATGTCGCCCATGTCGGATTGGCGTGTTGGGTCGCCGATGACCTGGGAGCATGAGGGTCTGACCGTCGCCGATCCCGCGCAGGTCGTCCTCGAATCCGAGCCGTACCGACGGCTAGCCTACACGTGGCAGACGATGACCCCGGAACTAGCGCACCATGTCGGCGTGAGCGACGAGGCGCTGGCCCGCATGTCACGCGAGCCGCGGTCACGGGTGTCGTTCGAACTCGAACCCATCGGCCAGATGGTCAAGCTCACCGTGGTCCACGAAGACCTGGAGCCGGGCGGCGCCACGCTAGAGATGATCAGCGGCGGCTGGCCGCAGGTCCTCTCCGGCCTCAAAACCCTACTGGAAACCGGCGAGACCCTGCAAACCGGCTCATAGCGAATATTAGCGAGTCCTCACGGCCATAATGGACTCTTGTCGTTGATGGCATGACACGCTATAGCGAGCGGCGTCCGGCAGGTCGTGGACTTTATGCGAGGCTCAGTGTCGCGGGAGCGTCCAATATCCTGCCTCGTTGATGAATGAGGGTACAAACCAATACGTGTCGTCGTTTCTCCGAACGTATGCCTCAACATAGCGCTGCGTTTCGGCGACGCTCGCCGCGACGTATTCAGCCCAGGATTCCTCGCCCATTTGGTTCACCGACCAGTTCCCCAAATAGATCTCGCCACCGTTGTAGCTGAGCCTACTGGATTTCTGGTCCCAAGCCATCACATCTCCGCCGAGGATAGCATATCCTTGCGCCGCCACCGCTTTGACGACCACCAGGACAGTAGGATACCGCCAGGCCAACTCATCACAGTCGTTCCTGCTAGATTCAGCGATATGTTCGCGTGATATGCCTTCTGGAAGTCGTCTAATCATACTGCGTGGCCTCAATGTCTTAATTGCTGAACAGCGACATCATGAAAGCTGATAGCGCGTTACGCTCACGCTCCATGCTTCCCACTTTCAGATGTAGGACACAACGGCGCTCCGCATTTTCACCTTCTCCGTGAGGGAGATAGACAGTGCGCAGCTACATTAGTCCCAAGAACCGAAATGGGTGTTTTTAACGCCTGTCTACCACACGCGCTCTGGCGCTCCCTTCCCGCCAACGCGGGAAGGGGGTCGGGGGTTAGGTTCACCGACTCAACGCCCCATAAACGCGCGGAACTCGGTGATATCGAAATAGATGGTCAGCGCCGCGATCTTCCCCGCGACGACCTTCCAGACCTCCGCGTCGTCCTGATGCAGTCGCCCGCCACTTGGGGAGCGATAGTCGTAGCTGACGACGGCGCATGCGTCCTCGCCTTCAACGATCAGTTGCTGGATCTGGACACGTTCGACCGCGCGCAGGAACGGCGTGAAGGACTGGATGAACGCCTCCCTGCCGTCCGCGTGCAGGTTGTTGCTGGCGTCGGCGAAGACCACGTCCTCCGCCAAATCCCGCTGCCAGACGTCAGTCTTCTGCGCAAGACTATCGTAGAACCGCTGGACGATGTCTCGCACCGACATGTGATATTCCTTCCCCTGATTCCGCTGTCTCACGCCGTCCGCATGTCGCTGGCCGAGCGCAGGCCAAGCTCCTCGACGGCCTGCTGGCGCATCAGGAACTTCTGCACCTTGCCGGTGACGGTCATTGGGAAGCCGTCCACGAACTTCCAGTAGACAGGAATCTTGAAGGTCGCGATCTGGCCCTGGCAGAAGGCTTGCAGCTCGTCGCCCGTCGCCGTCTCGCCCTCTTTGAGCCGCACCCACGCCATCAACTGCTCGCCGTATTTCACATCCGGCACGCCGATCACCTGCACGTCGCTGACCTTCGGATGCGTGTACAGGAACTCCTCGACCTCGCGCGGGTAGATGTTCTCGCCGCCCCGAATCACCATATCTTTGAGTCGCCCAACGATGTTTACGTAGCCGTCCGCGTCCATCGTCGCCAGGTCGCCGGTGTGCATCCAGCGCGCCGCGTCAATCGCCTTCGTGGTAGCGTCCGCGTTCCCCCAGTACCCCAGCATCACCGAGTAGCCGCGCGTCAGCAGCTCACCCGGCTCCCCGCGCGGGACCACATGCCCCGTCTCCGCGTCCGTCAGCTTCACCTCGACATGCGGATGGATCTGCCCCACCGTGGCGACGCGCTTTTCAAGCGGGTCGTCCAGATGCGTCTGGAACGAGACGGGGCTGGTCTCCGTCATGCCGTAGCAGATCTCGACCTCGCTCATGTGCATCTTCGAGATCACCTGCCGCATCACCTCGACCGGGCAGGGCGAGCCGGCCATCACGCCCGTCCGCAGCGAGGAGAGGTCATAGCGGTCGAAGTCGGGGTGCGCAAGCTCCGCGATGAACATCGTCGGCACACCATAGAGCGCGGTGCAGCGCTCCTTCTCCACGGTCGCCAGCACGGCCGCCGGCTCGAACGCCTCCGCCGGGTAGACCATTGTCGCGCCGTGGGTGACGCAGCCGAGATTGCCCATCACCATGCCGAAGCAGTGGTACAGCGGCACCGGAATGCAAAGGCGGTCGCGTTCAGTGAAGCCCTGCAACCGCGCCACGAAGTAGCCGTTGTTGAGGATGTTGTGGTGGCTGAGCGTCGCGCCCTTGGGGTTGCCCGTCGTCCCGCTGGTGTACTGGATGTTGATGGGGTCGTCGAACTGCTGCTCCGCCTGCCGCGCGGCCAACTCCTCCGCCGACACCTCCCGCGACCGCTCCAACACCTCCCCCCAGACCCACATCCCCGGCGCGCGTTCCTCGCCCAGCCGGATCACGTGGCGCAGTTGCGGCGCTTTGTGCGCGTCCAGTTGGCCGGGGGGCGAGCGATGCAGCTCCGGGCAGAGCGTCAGCAGCATCTCCGTGTAGTCCGCCGTGCGGAAGGCCGGAGCCATCACCAACGCGGCGCAGCCGGACTGGCTGAGCGCATATTCAAGCTCATGCAGCCGGTACGAGGGGTTGATATTGACGAGGATCGCGCCGATCTTGGCGGTGGCGAACTGGGTGATGGTCCACTCCGCGCGATTGGGCGCCCAGATGCCCACGCGGTCGCCCTTGGTGACGCCCAGCGCCAGCAGCCCGCGCGCGCAGCGGTCCACCTCCGCACGAAGCTGGCTGTAGGTGTAGCGTAGCCCCTGCTGGCCGGCGACGAGCGCCTCGTTGGTGGGGAAGCGCGCCGCCGTGCGGTCGAAGGCGTCGCCGATGGTCGTACCCAGCAGCGGGGTATCGCTGACGCCACTGACATAGCTGGGAAGCGCGTGGTCGGCGAGCGATGTGGGGGTGCTGTGTTCGGTCTGCGTCTGTGTCATGCGGGAGACCTCCGGGCGAGGGCGTCCGTTGGCGGCGGTGAGCGTCATATGCTCGCCCCGCGAAACGCCACAAGGACATGCGCGCAAGGTCGCGGTGTCTCAATTGTGTGCGCTGGGTCGCCCGGATGTCAACGCGAGGGCCGTTCCTACCGAAGTGTTGACGGCAGGATGCCCAACTGCTCGCGATACTTCGCCACCGTCCGGCGGGCCACAGGGATGCCGTGCGTGCTCAGCATGTCCGCCAGCTCCTGATCGGTCAGCGGCGTGCCCTCGCTGACAATCATGTCCTTGATGAGGTCTTTGATGCCCAGATTGGCGACGAAGAAGTTACTGAAGGGAATCACCTCGCCGCTGGGCAGCATGACGTACTTGGCAGCCGTCGCGCGGCTCACGGTGGATTCGTGCATCCCAAGCTCCGCGGCGACGCGAGCGCGGGTCAGCGGCTGTAAGTGCCGGATGCCATGATCCAGGAAGTCGCGCTGAAGCTGGACGATGTGCCGGGTGATCTTGCTCAGCGTCTGGCGGCGCTGGTTGATGTTCGAGATGAAGAGCTTGGCGCGAGAGACGTACTGCTGGATGTGCTTGCGCTCGTCGTCGCTCAGATACGCCTGCCGGCTGCCCATCTCCGCGTAGAGCTGCGAATACGAGGGGTTGACGCCCAGATAGAAGCGTTTGGACTCGACGACCTCGACATCATAGGTGTACGTGCCGTCGGTCAAGTCGCGTTTGCTGATGATGACATCGGGCAGCACCGAGTTGGTGCGTTCGCCCGCGCCCAGGTTCGCGCCGAGGAACCCGCGCGCCGGGTGAGGATTGAGGTTGCGCTTGATAAACTCGCTCACCTCGTGGATCGCGTCGGTGCTCGTGCCAAGCGCGAGAGCGATCTGCCCGTACTTGTGCTCGCTGAGCTGTGGCAGGAACCGACCGATCACCTCGCGGGCGAACGTTTGCCGCACGCCCTGTGTCTCCAGGTAGGTCAGTTGGATCAGCAGGCACTCGCGCAGGTCACGCGCGCCCACGCCCACCGGCTCCATCGCTTGCAGCGAGGCGATCATGCTCTCCACGCGCTCCTGGTCCGCGTCGAAGAGGTCCATTACCTCCTCGACGGTGCAACGCAGCAGACCATCCTCGTCCAGGTTGCCCACCAGATATTCGATGATCGGGGCGTCCTGCTCCTGCCACTGCGCTTGCAGCGAGAGCGTCAGATGCTCCCAGAGGCTCATCTGCGCTGGCACGCGCGTCGTCGGGTCGAACTCCTCGTCGTCGCCGGCGGCGTTGCGTCGCTGCCAGCCGCTGCCGTCATCCAGGTAGTCGTCGCGGTCCATCGGGTTGACGGCGGTATCCGTCCGCTGGGTCGCCGCGCAGGTCGGGCAATAGTTCCCTTGCAGCGGACGCCCGCACTGATTGCAGACGGGCAGCTCCTCCATCTCGATGGCGGGATTCTCTTCGACCTCTCGATGGATGAGGGCCTGAAGCTCGACCGACGATAGCGCCAGAATGTGGTTGGCCGCGACAAGTTGCGGAGACGCCACACGCATCGGAAGTTGTTGACCAAGCTGACTCAGGTCCATAGACATCGCGGTAGATCCTCTCTAACGACTGTTCGGGTGTACCGCAGGACAAAATGCATCTTCCATGCCAATTGTGACCCGCGGCCTCAAAACAAGGGGCGTCGTTTCGCTACGGCTCCGGCCGCTGGCATAGAAGTTGCCGCCTGAGTCAGCGTCATCTCTGTCAGGAACCTTCACCAACTGCGACGGAAGGATACGAGCGCGTGCCAGAGCAACAGCAGACGGAGCCGGCCCAACATCAGGATCACCAAGCTGGCGTCGAATCCGCGCTGACGCCTCGTATATGAGCGGCCAGGTTCCGCATCCCAACGGCGGCGAGATCGTCGAAAGCTGAGAGCGCCCCTCGGCAAGAGGCGCGCGACACGATGGAGGAGTGGTGGCCATGAACAACTATGCGTCGGTCCTGCCGGGAGCGCGTGTGCGCAGCCAGGAGGGCTTCATCGGCACTGTCGAGCGGCTCGATCAGCGGTCGGGGCGTGGGGCGACGGAGCCGGACCGGATGATCGTGCGGTCGGAGGACGGCCACTGGCGCTACAGCATCCCGCTGATGTTCGTCACCACCGTCACCCAGGGCGCGTTTCATCCGCTGGTGCAGATCTCCATCCGCGCGGACGAGCTTCCGCACTACATCTTGGAGGAGGTTGCGTACCAGGACAGCGCCTTCGCCAACGACGCCACCGTGGCGATGGAGCGGCGCGGGCCGCCGACGGATGGGCGCGCGCCGGACGAGGAGACCGTCCTGCGAATGCCCGTCGCGCATGAGGAGCTTGTCATCCATAAGCAGCCCATCGTGCGCGGCAAGGTCAGCGTCCACAAGCGCGTGGAGAAAAAAGAGGAGCGCGTCGTCCTCGCCGTCTATCACGAAGAAGCCATCGTCGAGCATATCGCTCCGGAGGAGTACGACGGACTACCGCCGGCCAACCCCAACGAAGTCATCGTGCCGGTGATCGAGGAGCGGCTGGTCGTGATGAAGCAATCTGTGATCCGCGAGTACATTCGTGTCCGCAAGCAGCTCGTGCGCACCGAGAAGGAGGTGCGCGGCAAGATGCGGCGCGAGGTCGTGGAGATCACCGAAGAGCGAGATGTGGCCAATCAGGACAAGGCGCCGATCCTCCTGCGGGAGACGCCACTGGCGCAGGGGAGTGGAGGCTCCGCGCGGTCCTGATGGGTCAGCGCAGGGCGTGTTGGATGGTCGCGGCCATGAATGGCCGGCGCACTGGACGCGAGCTGAAGCCCGGCGCGTCTGCCAATCATCCATCCAGCCGGACTGGCATGAGAGAGGTAGGGCTAGATTAGTATGTCGCAACATACCGAAGGCATTTTCCCTTCACGTGAGGAAGCGGAGCGGGCGATCCAGCAATTGAAGAGCGCCGGCTTCGATCCGCACTCGATGGGACTCATCATGCGCGACCAGGGCGAGGCCAACGCGCTCGCCCACGAACAGGGGCTGCGCTCGACGGCTGGCGCGGCCACAGGTAGCGTGATCGGTGGCGGGGCGGGGACACTGCTCGCGGCCACCGGCACGCTGGTCATCCCCGGCATCGGGCCGTTCATCGCGGGCGGCATCCTCGCCACGGCGCTGGCGGGCGGAGCGATTGGCTGGCTCGCGGGCGGGTTGGTCGCGCTGGGCATCCCACATGAGCGCGCGACCTACTACCAGCATCTCGTCGAGGAGGGCTGGGTGCTGTTGACCGTTGAAGCAGGGCGCCGGGCCGCCGAAGCGCGAGAGATTCTGCGATGCAACGGCGCGCAGGCGCATCCCGATCAGGATGTCGCCGTCGAGCCACAGCCGGGTAAGATGGCGTCCGCGCCGCTCGAAAACCCACCAACCAGCACGGACGAGGTGGACCGGCGCGAGCTGCTTGCGGGGCCGCGCGTCGGCGAGCTCCGGGGCGATGTGATGGTCCAGGGTGATTTCTTCGAGCCGGAGCGCAAGACACGGCTGGGCGACGACACCGTGACCGACGCGCCGCCAGAGGCGTTCCCGGACAACGAGATTCGCCAGCGGCTGCGCCAGGGCGCGGAGGCCGACGCGGCCATGCGCGGAGTGGATCGTCCCGCGGCGGGCAGCCCTGAGGATATCCAGACACACCGGCCCCTGCTGTAAGGAGCGGGGAGCGCAGCGCCTCGCCACCCTCGCGGCGGACATCGTAGCGCGGATTCACGAAGGGAAGGGTGGCAGATCAACATGGAGGAGGATGATCCAATATGCCCAGAACAGTCGCGGCTGTTTTTCCTGACCGCAAGGCGGCGGAACAGGCCCTCGCGGATGTGCGCGCGAGCGGACTTGACCCGGCGCAACCTCAGGTGTATTCGACACCGAAGCCACCATTGACCACTGGCTCTACACCTGAGCGGGCGGCGAAGTCGGTCGTCGGCGCCGCCGTCGGTAGCCTCATCATCGGAACGATCGGCGCCATCATCGGTTGGATCTGCGCCGTCCTGGCGGCGGGAGGCGTCACGGCCGTCACCTTCGCGGTCATCGCCGTCGCGTGTGTGGGCGGCATGATCGGCTGGCTGCTCGGCGGCCTGGCGTATCCCGGCACGCCCGTCGAGGAGGGCGAATACTATCAAGAGTGGGTGGAGCAGGGGCGCTCCGTGCTGACCTTCGACGCCCGGGGGCATGAGCAGGACGCCCAACGCATCCTCGCGCAACACGGCGCGCAGTCCATCCAGGCGGCTCCCGAACGACGCCGATGGGGAGCCGGACGGCGGCGGGCGCTACCAGACGAGAGCTTGCGGGAGCCGCGCGGAACGGCGTTGAACTAGCTCACCTGGCTGAGTCGGGGCATGGCATAGCTATTGCACAAGGAGTGCGAGGACCTACGACGCGGTAGTGTGTGATGAACCGTGAAAGAGCGAGAGAGAAAGGACGCGCTAGATGCTCAACAATCCCAACGACCAGAACGCGAACATGTATGGCGCCGACGAGATCGTTCCCGGCACGCCGGTCTACGATATTGACGGCAGCAAAGTCGGCGAGGTGACTCGCCATGACACGCAAGGCGGCTACCTTGATGTCAAGAAGGGGCTGATCTTCACGCGCGACGTGTACATTCCCCTGAGCGCAATCGGCCAGCGGACCACCGACGGCATTTACCTGAACGTGCCGAAGGATGAGCTGCGCAACCAGAACTGGGATACGCCCCCCAACGACACGCAGCCGCTCACCACAGGCATGGCGAGCCGCGACCGCAACGCGGCTATGACCTTGCCGACCGACGCCGGCATGAACCAGGAGCCACTGGACACCAACAGTCAATACGACACCGGTGGCCAGCATCAGACGCCCGTGCGCAATGGCGATATCGCCGTTCCAGTGCGCGAGGAGGAGCTGATCGCGCGGAAGACGCAGCAGGAGGCGGGCCGCGTCCACGTCAGTAAAGATGTGGTCGAGGAGCAGCAGACGCTCAACGTGCCGGTGACGCGCGAAGAGGTGCGTGTCGAGCGAGTCCCGGTGCAGGGCCAGAGCGGCGACATCGGGCCGGACGCCTTCCAGGACCGCGACATTGATGTGCCGGTCATGGGCGAGCAGGTCACGGCCGAGAAGCGCGCCAAGGTGAATGAAGAGATCCACCTGCACAAGCGCGCCGTCACGGAGAATCAACAGGTTTCCGATACTGTGCGCAAGGAGCGCGTGAACGTCGAAGGCATTGACAACCAGGGCGATGTGCCGCTGGACGCCAGCGAGCGGGACACGCTGAGGAACAACCCGTAGCGCGCGATTGCGCATTTCGGTGACCGTCGCTCAGGACGAGCGCGGGTGGCCGCGCTGCCCAACATCGGGGCAGTTCGTGATTTTGGGCAGGGCCGGGAGACAAGGAAGTCCCCTGGTCCTGTCGTCCTATCTATGGCGCGCGGCCACAAATGGCCGGCGCACGGGACGGCATGCGGGCTAAAGCCCAACGTTCCGTCGTTTGGATGAACGAACCGAAGGCGCTCGGGTAGCGCGGGAGAAGTCACGATGGTTATCGTCGCCGCAATAAGCGTCCATGACGCCTTCATCAACATGCTCTCGGAGGTGTTGGCGTTTCTGCCGCGCCTCTTAACCTGCGCGATACTCCTGCTCATCGGCTACGGTATCGCCCGGCTGGTGCGCGCCATCGTGACGCGCGGACTGCGCCTGCTGCGCTTCGATCGTGTAGCCGAGCGGGCCGGCGTGCCGAACGCTTTGCGCGCGGCGGGGATCAGCGCGGACGCGGCCAAAGTCGTCGCGGAGATTGTCTCGTGGTGGGTGTTCCTCGTCTTCATCGAGATGGCGATCAACGCGCTGGGTCTGGTTCCCATCTCTACCTTCCTGAACCACGTGCTTGACTACATTCCGAACGTCATCGCGGCGGCGCTGATCATCCTGATCGGCGCGATGATCGCGAACGTCGTCGCGGAGATGATCCGTGGCGGCGCGAGCGGAGCCGGTCTGACCTCGGCGCCGCTGCTGAGCGCGGGCGCACGCTGGGCGATCCTGATCTTCGCGTTCCTGGCGGCGCTGACACAACTGCGGGTGGCCACCGGGATGATTATGATTCTCTTCGCGGGTGTAGTGCTGATGCTGGCGATCGCCGGTGGGCTGGCGCTCGGCCTGGGCGGCGCTGAGACGGCGCGCGGGCTGGTCGCGGGCATGGCGATGGGCAAGATGCTCCAACCGGGGCAGCGCGTCCAGATCGGCGCGGAGTCCGGGACGGTGGTGCGCCACGACCTCAACTCGACCATCGTGGCGACGGAGAACGGTCAGCTTTCGATTCCGAACGCGGCGCTGACACAGGAGCGCATCATGATGCTGAACGGGAACCACCGCCAGGCAACGCCACCGCGCACGACGACCGGCGCGGGGGTGAGCTAGC
>DATEGV010000123.1:0-13453 GCA_035279925.1 Ktedonobacterales bacterium
TGGGCCCGCGCGGGGAGCTGCCCACGCAGCAGTGGCAGCGCCGGCAGCACGGCGAGCCAGCCGAGTAGGCGCGGGCGCAACCGGATCGTCAAAGTGACGCGAGCGCCCGACACAGACGGCTCATCCGGCTCCGCGCTCGCCACCGACGCCGGCTCGATACGCAACTCCCAGGCGTTGTTCGCGCCAAAGAGGCCAAGGCGGGTCTCCCAGACGAAGCGTGCGGGCGGCTCGTAGACGCTCATACGTACCGGCACCGGTCGGCGCGTGCCCCGCATGCGCTCGAAGCGCCATGTCATGCCGGCGCGCGGACTCCCTGACGGCGCCTCGGCGAAGCCGCTGCCCGCGAACCATGCGCCGGCGTTACGTGGATCGGCCAGGAAGGCGAAGGCGACGGCGGGAGACGCCGCCACCAACGCGCTGCCTGTGCCGGAAAGCAGGGATTCCGCCATCGGACCGCGCTACGACTTCGGTTGCGCGCTCACCGAGACCGGCTCGGGCGCGGGTTGGCGCAGACGCGGGCCACGCATCCGGCGCACGATCATCGCGGCCCCGAAGATGACGAGCGCGCCGAAGGAGAGTATCGTCGAGAGGCCGGGCTGCGGGAACGGCACGCGCCGCGAGATGTGCGTCAGCGAGAAGAACCCGTTGAAGCCGGAGAGCGCCAGCGAGAAGATCCAGAACGTCAGCAGCACCACGAAGCCGACCAGCCCCATGAAGCGCAGGGTGTCCTCGGCGACGCGGGTGCGGAAGATAAGCAGCGACACGGAGAAGATGATCGCGATGGCCGCGAGAACGCCACAGAGCAGCGCGAGCAGCGGTGAGATGAGCAACTGGCCGGAGCTGATCTTGTCGGCGGCGGCGGCGCAGTCGGCCGGGTCAGGAAAGTGCGTGCAGGTGCGCTGGTCGCTCAAGAGGTGCAGGTAGAGCTGGATGCTGCGGGCGGCGGCGGCCACGGCGATCGTGCCGACGAGGATCAGCACCGGCCATACGACGTTGCGCAGCGACATGCCCAGGTTTCCCGCGGCGATGCGGATGCGCCGGTTGATCGCGCTGCGTAGCGTGTTCACAAGGGTCAAGGTCACCTGCTCGGAGACGGATTCCGTGCTGGTTTCGTCTTTGCTGGCGCTGGGCACGGCGTTGGTCAGCCGCGCGTTGACGCCGCCGACGGCTCCGAGGCCACTCAACACGGCGGAGAGCGCGAGCAAAAGCAGACCCAGCGGCAGATAGACGAGCGCCTGAATCAGGTCAACGAAGCTGATCGTCGGCGGATTGCCGACCGCTCCCGGCGTGCAGGAGCCGAAGGGCATCGAGACGGTGCAGGTGTTGACGGAGACGTTCGTTTGCAGCGCGTGCGAGAGGCCGTTGAGGACGCCGCCCCGGAAGATCACCGAGAGCAGCAGTGTCAGCAGGGCGGCGGCGATCAAGTCGCCGGAGATCAGCTCTTGCAGCGAAGGAATGTCGTCGGTCGCGCTGACGGGGTTGAGCGAGCCGGTCAAGAGGTCAATCTTGGTGTGCGTGGCGGGCGGCAGGCCACGCGCGCGGCGCACCCAGCGGCGGACCGTGTCTATCCAGAAGATGGCGAGCAGGCCGAAGTTGATGACGAAGTAGGTCCACGGCGATTGGCCGATGGTCTGGATGAAGACGGGCTTGCCGGAGAAGTGCTTGACGAGCCGCGCGAGCGCGTTGGCGATGTCGTTGTTGAAGTAGTAGATGATGCCAACGAGGATGATGCAGACGGTGGTGACGGTCAGCGTCGCGGCAAGCTGGCGGCGCAGCGAGGGGTGGCGCAGCACGGAGGCCTGCAACGCCATGATGAGCGCGCAGAACCAGAGATAGAGCGCCCACGGCTCCTTGAAGAGCGCGAAGGTGATCCGGTGCGCCTCGTCTACGCCGTCCCGGTAGCCCAGGAAGCCCGTAAGCATGAAGGTCGCGACGCCGGCCAGGCCGAGCGCGACGATCAGCCAGGCGGGGTACTGCACCAGGAATACGCGGCGCTGGCGGTCGTACAGGTCGGTGATGGCGACCTGATGGCTCTCGGCGCTGTTGAATTTCTTGCGCATATCGCGTTTCTCCTCATGTATGAACACGGCTGGGCGCGCAGCGTGTGACGGCTGCTATGATGTCGGCGGCTCGACGGCGCCGGCCTGGGTCGCGCTGGGATCGGCTCCAGGCGACGCGGGAATAGTCGCCGTCACCGTGGCGGGCTGGCGTGGCGCTTCCCCCGCTGGTCCCGCGCTGGCCTGGGGCGCGAGGCGTGGGCCACGCGCGCGCCGGATGAAGAGCAGGGCGCCAAAGATGACGAGCGCGGCGACCGAGAGATACGTCGGCGCGCTGGGTGGATCGAAAGGATGCTTGTCACTGGCGTTAGTGAGGACGAGCAGCTTGTTGAAGCCGAAGAGGGCAAGCGAGAAGATCCAGAACGTCAACAGGACGACGAAGCCGACCAGTCCCAGGAAGCGCAAGGTGTTCTCCGCGACACGCAAGCGGTAGACGATCAGCGCGGCGGAGAGGACGACCCCAGCGGTCGCGAGTAAGCCCCAGCCGGTCGCGGGCAGGACATAGGTGAGCGCGTCGTGGGCGGTGCGGCCGCTGTGCAGGTAGCGAAAGATGTTGCTGGAGAGTTCGGCGATGCCGTACGTGGCGGCGAAGATCAGTGAGGGCCAGCCCACCTGGCGCAGCGAGAGCGCGAAGTTGTTGATGAGCAGCCGCACACGCCGGTCAATCGCGCTACGCAGCGTGTTGATGAGCGTGGTCGTCACATCCACAGTGATCGGAGCCGTGCTGGAGGCGCCCTTGTCGCTGCTCGTCGTTACGGGCACATCGGCGGGCGAGAGGTCGCGCGCGTTGACGCCGCCGACGGCTCCCAGGCCGCTGAGGGTGGTGGAGAGCGCGAGCACGACGAGGCCGAGCGGCAGGTAGATCAGCGACTGGATCAGGTCCATGAAGGTGAGGGTCGGCGGGTCAATCATGCCGCCGCCGAAGCCGTGGCAGGCTCCCACCGGCCAGGAGACGAGGCACGAGGTGAACTGGATTGGCTGGCCCGCGCTGCTCAGCGGATGGATGAAGAGATGCAGGAACTCCGCGCGGAAGACGAGGCTCAGTGCGAAGGTCAGCACAGCCCCGGCGATGAGGTCGCCGGAGATCAGCTCCTGCATACTGGGCATGTCGGTAGAGGGCGCGCCGTCTATGCCAAGGTCCACGCGCGGATTAGGCGGCATGCCGCGCGCGCGGCGAATCCAGCGGCGAATCGTGTCGAGCCAGAAGACGGCGATCAGGCCGAAGTTGATGATGGCGTAGGTGCCGGAATGCGTGGCGAGGAAGCGGAAGGCGTGGCCGCCGTGCAGCAGCTTCTGGATGATGCCGGGCAGCGATGAATTGAAGTAGGTGACGCCGATGAACGCGATGCTGAACAGGCTGAAGAGCAGCGTCATCACAAGGCGGCGGCGCAGCGACTGATGCCGGAAGATGGAGATCTGCAACGTGACGAGCACGGCGCAGAACCAGAGGAACAACGGCCACGGCTGATGCACGGGCGAGCCGGCGTTGTAGCCGAGGAAGCCCGTGACGGCGAAGGCGGCGACGCCGGTGAGGGCCAGCGCCGTGATGAGCCAGACGGGATACTGGATGAGGAACGCTCGCCGCTGCTCATCATAGAGATCGGTTATGGCGTGGCGCGAGCTTGAAAGCTCACGGAGCTGCCGCATGATATTCTCCTCCGCTGTCGCCGGTGGCTCCGAATGTGTCGTGACGCGAACGTGCCGGGACGGCGACGGACGCAACCGGGCGAAACCTTTCCCCACTATACATGCGAACGGCTGGAATGAAAAGTGGGAACATCAGAGTTCGGCGACCACGCGCCTTGACACACATCGCCGGCTGCTCTACGATGGAGCGAAGAAGCGAGTGGTGTAGCGCGACCGGCTGGGCCAATGGCGAGCCGGCGGTTGAAACCGCGCCTGGAGGGCCTGCGGCCACGAAACCCGCCTGCGCGGGTTCGAGCAAGGGAGACGCGCCGGGCAGGTCTGCGTCCTAGTCCGCGAAGGCGGACTTCGCGGCGGAGCGCAGCGACGCCCTCCAGGCGCGAATTCATTCGCCGGCCGCTCGCCGGCGCCCCCATAGAGGGTCACGTGGTCACGGTCGCTTCCCCAGCGCGCGGTCGGCCACACCGGGCAGCAGCCGCTCCGCCCAGATGGCCAGCCGGTACGAGCGCGGCACGACCACCTCGCGCCTGGGACGCAGGGCCAGCCGCGCGATGGCCTGCGCCACAATCTCCGGTCCCGGCATCCGTGACCGCCACCGGCTTGTCAGTGATGTGCGGATGAAGCCGGGGGAGACCAGCGAGACCGAGACGCCGCTGTGCAGCAGCTCGCGGCGCAGGCTGATGCAGAAGCCGCGCAGACCAAATTTGGTCGCGGAATAGATCGGGCTGGTGCCGATATGTCCGGAGACAGAGGACACCGCGATGATCGCGCCCGCCTTGCGTTCGAGCATCCCCGGCAGAACCAACCGCGTCAGCAGCATCGCGCCGGTGAGGTTGATGTCGAGCATGGATTCGATCTCAGTGGGGGGTGTTTCCGCATACGCGGCGCGTGAGCCGACCCCGGCGTTGTTGACGAGGATGTCAATGCGCCCATAGGCCTCCGTCGCCCGCGCCACCAGCCGCTCCAATTGCCGCGCGTCCGTCACGTCGGTCGGGATCGCCAGCGCCTCGCCGCCCGCCGCCTTGATCGCGCCTTCGACGCCAGCCAGCTCCTCCTGCCGCCGCGCAGCCAGGACGACCCGCGCGCCCCGACGCGCCAACTCGAGCGCCGTCGCCGCGCCGATGCCGGAACTCGCGCCGGTGACAATCGCCACCTTGCCTCGCAGTGTCGCCACGATGCACCCCTCCCTCTGCGCGCGTTCAGTGTGGTATGGTGGCGCAAGCGGCGCGCCGACTAGATCATGCCGCGCCGCCCACGAGGACGGCAACGATGCGGCTCCGCGCCATACCGCTATCAGGAGAGCGCCTCACATGCCGAATGATGCCGCGTCTGCCCCGGCGCCTGACCTCAGCGCCGTCTTTGCCTACATCAACGACCACCGGCAACAGTTTCTCGACCGGCTGATGGACTACCTGCGCCGGCCCAGCATCAGCGCCTACGGTGAAGGGATCGCGGAGGTCGCGGAGTACGTCGCGGGCATCATGGCGACGCTTGGACTGGAGCCGCGTATCATTCCGACCGACGGCTGGCCCGTCGTCTTTGGGCAGCGTCTTGAATCGCCGGGCGCGCCAACGGTCCTGCTCTATGGCCACTATGACGTGCAGCCACCGGACCCGCTCGACGCCTGGATCTCGCCGCCGTTCGAGCCGACGATCCGCGACGGCCGGCTCTACGCGCGTGGGGCTGGCGACAACAAGGGCCAACACTTCGCGCAACTGATGGCGCTGGAATCGCTGCTGGCCCGCGCGGGAACCCTCCCCTGCAACGTGAAGGTGCTCTTGGAGGGCGAGGAGGAGGTCGGCAGCCCACAGATGCCGCCGTTTGTGCGCTCGCATCTGGATGAGCTTGCCGCCGATCTCGTCATCACCAGCGACGGGCCGGTGGACACGACGGGGCGCTCGGTGATTCTCTTCGGCGTGCGCGGCGTGCTGAGCTTTGAACTACGGGCGCGCGGGGCGAACCGCGATCTTCACTCCGGCAACTTCGGCGGTGTCGCGCCCAATCCGCTCTGGACGCTCGTGCATGTGCTGGCCTCGATGAAGGATCCTCAGGGCAACATCACGATAGACAATTTCTACGATGATGTGCTGCCACCGACCGATCTCGAACGTGAGGCGCTGGCGCGACTGCCGGTGGATGAGGACGAGTTGCGCGCGTCGCTGGGGCTGACGCGGTTCGACCAACCACTGGACCGCTCCTATGGTGAGCGGCTCTGCGCCTGGCCGACGCTGACGATCAACGGATTGCATGGCGGCTACGGCGGCCCAGGCTCGAAGACAGTTCTGCCGCACGAGGCCGTCGCCAAATGCGATATCCGGCTCGTGGCGAACCAGTCCGCCGAGGACATCTTCGCCAAAGTTCAGGCGCACGTCAAACGGCACGCCCCAGAGGTTGAGGTGGTCTTCCAGGGTGCGATGGACCCCTCGAAGACGCCGCTGGATTCGCCCTACGCGGCGACGCTCACCCAGGCGATCACGGCGGCGCAGGGCGAGGAGCCGCTGCTCGTGCCGGCGCTCGGCGGCAGCCTGCCGGAATACGTGTTCACGAAGATTCTCGGCGTGCCGGCATTCACCGTGCCTTACGCCAACGCCGACGAGGCGAACCACGCGCCCAACGAGAATATCGAGGTCGAGCGCTTCTTCATGGGCATCAAGACGGGCGCGGCCATGCTGGCGTATCTGGGGGGCAGGCAGACAGAGTAACACAGGGTAACGCAGAGTTACGCAGAGCGGACCTCACCCCGGCGCTGACGCGCCACCCCTCTCCCACAGGGAGAGGGGCCACCGACGCGGCATTCAAGCAAGTTTGCCACGGCGGTGACTTCCCTTCTCATGTCGGACACGAAGGCGCTCGCTGCTGGCTCCCCCTCTCCTCGTGGGAGAGGGGGGCGGGGGTGAGGTCCGCATCTTCATTGACACCGACCTAGCCACCTGCCTATACTGGTGGCATACACAAAAAAGCCGATTGCCGGGAGGAGTAGGCGAGGGACGCGCTGACAGCGACGGGCGGCCACGGAGGAGACTCCGCTGGGTGCGAGCCGCCCGCTGATGCGCTCTCGTCGAAGGTCGCCCGGCGTGGCTGCCGTGGAAATCCCCGCTGGGCGAGATAGCCCCGATGGGAGAGTAGAACGGCGCGGGTAAGCCCGTTACAGCGGAGGCCCGATCAGCGCGGCGTGACCGTTGCCCGTCGGGAGTGAAAGCGTGCCGGCGCGGCGTACCTGTCGCCCGGCAAATCGAGGTGGCACCGCGGAAGGCGCACGTTCGCCCTTTCGTCCTCAGAGGAGGATGAGAGGGCGTTTTTTATTGGGCGTTATTCCGTGGCGGCGCCAGGGAGGGACCGAGCATGAGCCTGTCCAAACACTATGTCGCGAGCGAGCGCGAGCCGGAGATCGAGCGTTTCTGGCAAGAGTCCGGCGTGTATCACTTTGACCGTGTGCCCGACGCGCCGGTCTACTCGATTGACACGCCGCCACCGACCGTCTCCGGCCACCTGCACCTGGGCCACGTCTACTCGTACACACAGACGGACATCGCCGCGCGCTTCTGGCGCATGAACGGCTACAACGTCTTCTACCCGATGGGCTTTGACGACAACGGTCTACCGACCGAGCGACTCGTGGAGCGCCGGCTAGGTGTGCGCGCCGCCGAGACGCCGCGCGGCGAGTTCATCCAGGCGTGCCTGCGGGTCAGCGAGGAGGCGGAGCGGGAATATCGCCGCCTTTGGAGCCGGCTGGGCCTCTCTGTGGATTGGCGCCATAGTTACCGCTCGATAGACACGCTCGCCCGCCGGACTTCACAGCAGTCCTTCCTGGACCTGTACCGGCAGGGACGCGCGTACCGCCAGCTCGCGCCGACGATCTGGTGTCCGGAGTGCCGTACCGCCATCGCCCAGGCCGAGTTGAACGACCTGGAACGCGAGAGCGTGTTCTATACGTTGGCGTTCTCCCGTGAGGATGGGACGCGACTGCCCATCGCGACCACCCGGCCGGAGCTACTCCCCGCCTGCGTCGCCGTCTTCGCGCACCCCGATGACGCGCGCTACCGGCAGTGGATCGGCCAGTCCGTCCGTGTGCCGTTGATGAACCGCGCCGTGCCGCTGCTGGCCGACGAGCTTGCCGATCCCGCGAAGGGAACCGGCCTGGTGATGTGCTGCACCTTCGGTGACGCCACGGATGTCGAATGGTGGCGCACGCATGACCTGCCGTTGCGCATGATCGTCGAGCGCGACGGCCGGCTGACGGACGCGGCGGGCGACTACGCCGGCCTGACAACGACGGAGGCGCGGGCGCGCATCGTGGCCGATCTGGACGCCGCCGGGCTGCTGCTGGCTCGCCAACCCGTGCGCCAGACGGTGCGAGTGCACGAGCGCTGCGATACGCCGGTCGAATACATCATCACGCGCCAGTGGTTCATCCGCGTGCTCGACGCGCGCGAGGAGTTGCTGGCGGCCGGCGAGCGCATCGAGTGGCGGCCGGCGCAGATGCGCAACCGCTACCATGACTGGGTGGAGAATCTGCGCTGGGACTGGTGTATCTCGCGCCAGCGCACCTTCGGCGTGGCGTTTCCCGTGTGGTACTGCGACGCATGTGGGGAGCCGCTGCTGGCGAGCGACGAGCAGTTGCCCGTTGACCCAATGGAGACGACTCCGCCCGCGACGGCCTGCGCCTGCGGGGGAACCAGCTTCACGCCGGAGACCGACGTGATGGATACCTGGGCTACATCCTCGATGTCGCCGCAGATCGTAGGCGGCTGGCTCTCGAATCCCGCCCTCTACGGGCGAGTCTTCCCGTTCAGTCTGCGGCCACAGGCGCACGAGATCATCCGCACGTGGGCGTTCGACACCATCGTCAAGTCGCTCTTTCACTTCGGCGCGCTGCCCTTTACGACGGTGGCCATCTCCGGTTGGGGGCTCGCCCCGGAGGGCGGCGGCAAGATCAGCAAGAGCAAGGGCGGCCCGACGATTGGGCCGGGCGAGGTGATGGAGAAATACTCCGCCGACGCCGCGCGCTACTGGGCGGCCAGCACCGGCCTGGGCAAAGACTCCGTCATCAGCGAGGAGAAGATTGCCCTGGGCGCGAAGCTCGTCACCAAGCTCTGGAACGTGGCGCGCTTCGCCGAACGCTTCATCGCGGCGTCGGACGCGCCGGCGGAGATGCCCGCGCTTGCGCACTCCGACCGCTGGCTGCTCTCGCGTATGAACCGGTTGGTCCAGCGTGTGAGCGAGCTGTATCGCGGCTATGACCACGCGGCGGCGAAGAGCGAGATCGAGGCGTTCTTCTGGCAGACGCTCTGCGACAACTACCTCGAGCTGGCGAAGGCGCGGCTCTACGACGACGCGCCGCCCTTACACGAGGGCGCGGTCTACACGCTGCGCGCGGCGCTGCTGACGACCATCAAGCTCTTCGCGCCCACGCTGCCCTATGTGACGGAGGCCATGTACCGTGAGCTGTTTGCGTCGGCAGAGGGCGCTGTGTCGCTGCATGTGGCGGCGTGGCCAGTTGCGGACGAGACCCTGTTCGACGAGGTTGCCGAGCGGGCGGGCGAGGCGCTGGTGACGGTGGCGACGCTGGCGCGACGCTACAAGAGCGAGACGAGCCTTTCATTGGGCGCGGAGGTGAGCGCGCTCTACATCCACACCGACGATCCGGCGCTGAATGCGGCGCTCGCGGCGTCGGAGCCGGACCTGCGCAGCGTCACGCGCGCCCGTTCGATTGCGCTGGCCGCCGGCGCTGGCCTGGATGACGCGGAGTGGCGCTTCGAGGATGGCGGCGTGGCAGTGGGGATCGTGCGGTAGGATGATTCACTCTCCAACGAGCAGACGCTCTAACTCCGCGACGGTGTGGACGAGATGCGTCGGCTCGGCCGCGCGCAGCTCCTCGACTGAGCCGTACCCGTAGGCCACGGCGACGCTGGCGATGGCGTTCTCCCGCGCGCCGGCGATGTCGTGCATGCGGTCGCCCACCATCACACAGGCCGAACGGGCGACGGCGGGCAGCGCGTCCAGCGCATAGGCGATGACCTCGCCCTTCGCGGTCCGCGTGCCATCGAGCTCGCTGCCGGCGATCAGGCTGAAGGAGCCGGCGAGACCAAAGTGCGCCGCGATGCGCTCGGCGTAGACGGCCGGCTTCGAGGTGGCGATGGCGAGCGTTCGCCCCCGCGCCCGCAGTCGCGCCAGCAGCGTCTCGATGCCCGGATAAACGGCGTTCTCGAAGATGCCCGTCTCCGCGAAGTACTCGCGATAGTAGCCAAGCGCCGCCTGGGCCGTCCGCGCGTCTAGTCCGTAATAGCGCGCGAAAGACTCGACCAGCGGCGGCCCGATGAAGGGAGTGAGCCGCTCAAGATCGTCCTCGCGGATACCCAGGCGTCGCAGGGCGTACTGCACCGACCGCGTGATGCCGGGCTTGGGATCCGTCAGCGTGCCGTCCAGATCGAACAGGATGGTCGTATAGATCTCTGCCTCCAGTCGTTCGCTCACGCTGGATAGCCGAACTGGGGATCGAGCGCCGCGATGCGCCACTGGCTGCCGGACTTGACGAGCGCAACCGCACCGGAGGTTGTCACGGTCCGCGCGCGGGTGATGGCGAGCTGATACGAAGCCGCATTGTTGATGAGCTTGGTGTTGGACTGCGGCTTCCCGCACGCGGTGACGCGCCCCTTCTGCTGGTCCAGCGCCTGGCTCTCGCGGACGAACTGGTCACGGGAGTAGCGCACCTGATAGATAGGGGCCAGCAGCGTGTAGGCGGCGGTGTAGTTCTGCGCCTTGAGGTCGGAGCAGAAGGAAGTGAGCGCGGCGCTGGAGCCGGCCGCCTGGATGACGAAGTAGCCCGCGATGGCCCCAAAGCAGGCGCAGGGCAGCAGCACGACGCCGATCACGACGCCGCAGGCGAGCCAGCGCCATCGGTGGACGCGCCGCGCTCTGGCGGGAGCCACCGGCTGGGGCGTGACCGGGTGTGGCGGCGCGACGGGATAGCCGGCGGCGGGGGAATTGTTCGCGGGGTACTCCGGCGCGGGCGGCGGCCAGACCGGGGAGGCCGGCTGGCGCTGCTCCGTGTAGGCCGCTGTCGGCTCGATCTGGCTGAAGATGGTCGGGTCGTTGTTGGGGCGATACGGCGAGTCAGCTTCCGGTTCGCCGTCGCGCTGGAATATCGAGGAGAGCGTCGGGTCGTCGTTGGGCTGGTAGGGCGTAGACATGGCTCAGGCTAGCCTCGATTCCGTATCCGCCGCACATTGCCGTTGCCGCGCATATGTATCTCCCGCCTGCCGGCCACCACACGGGCCTTCCCCCTCGCTGGGCTTTCAGTGTACAGGGTGAGCCGTCGCGTTGTACAGGGGTCCACCGCTCAGCCCCGACGCGGGTGGACACCGGCGCTCGCCTGCCCGACAGTGACGCGCAGAGTCTCACCGTCATCGCGCGTGACCTCACCCCCCCGGCCCCCTCTCCCATAAGAAGAGGGGGAGCCAGAGTCGCGTGGCCGGCGCAGCCGCGAGGAGCAACGCCCGGCGTTGCGGAGCTGGCGCAAGCGGCGCAGCGGAGGGGGGCAGGGCGTGAAGTCTACCCAAGCTCTCCCCGCCGCGCCTCCAGCTTGGCCAGCGTGTCCTCGGCGGCGGCCAGCGCGTCACGCTCCTTCTGGACCACGTCCGGGCGAGCGCGCGACACGAAGTTCGGGTTGTCCAGCATCTTGCGCGACCGCTCGATCTGGCCGCGGGCCGTCTCGATCTGTGTCGCCAACCGTTCGCGTTCACGGGCGACATCCAGCAGCCCGGCCAGCGGCAGGTAAATCTCCACGCCGCCCGCCACCTGCGCCATCGACTGCTCCGGCTTCGTCGCCAGCTTGCGCTCGATGCGCGGCGACTCCGTGCGCGCAAGCTGCTCGATCAGCGACGCCTCGCGTTTGAGCAGGGATGCCCGCGCGCCCGCGACGAGGATCACCTGGACACGCATCGCCGCCTCGACCTCCGCATGTTTGCGCGTGTCGCGGATCGCCGTGATGATCTCCTGAATCAGCGCGAACCCCTCCTCCGCCTCGGCGTCAAGCTGGCGCGCGTCCATCACCGGCCACGGCGCGACGATGAGCGCGCTGGCCGGGCGCTCGGCCTCGGGTACCTCGGCATACAGGTGCTGCCAGACCTCCTCCGTGACGAACGGCATGTAGGGATGCAGCAGGCGCAGGGCGTGGTCCAGCACGGCGCGCAGTATCCGCGCGGTCGGCTCGCGCAGCTTCGCGTCTTGCAGCTGCCCCTTGGCGATCTCGACGTACCAGTCGCAGTACTCCGACCAGAAGAACTCGAAGATCTCGCGCCCAGCCTCACCGAACTGATACTCGCCGAAGAGACGGGTCACCTCGCCGGTCAGGCGCTGCGCCCGGCTGACGATCCAGCGGTCGGCCAGCGTCTTGGGTTGCAGCGCGCCCAGCGCGGGGATGCCGCCGCCAATCTCCTCCGTCTGCCCCATGACGAAGCGCGAGGCGTTCCAGATCTTATTGGCGAAGTTGCGGTTGCCCATGATGCGGTTCATCGAGAGCTTGATGTCATTGCCGGGCGTGCCGCTGGTCGCCAGCGTGAAGCGCAGCGCGTCGGTGCCGTACTCGTCCATCACCTCGATGGGGTCAATCACGTTACCCAGCGACTTGCTCATCTTGCGGCCCTGCTCGTCGCGGATCAGCCCGTGCAGGTAGACGGTGTTGAACGGGACGACACCGAGGAAGTGGATGCCGGACATCGCCATGCGCGCCACCCAGAAGAAGATGATGTCGTAGCCGGTCTCCATGACGCTGGTGGGGTAGTAGCGGCGCAGGTCGGCGGTGTCCTCCGGCCAGCCGAGCGTGCTGAACGGCCAGAGCCACGAGCTGAACCACGTGTCCAGCACGTCCGGATCCTGGGTGATGCGGTCGCTGCCGCAGTG
Organism: Ktedonobacterales bacterium; assembly: GCA_035279925.1. Lineage (GTDB taxonomy): Bacteria > Chloroflexota > Ktedonobacteria > Ktedonobacterales > JADMIN01 > DATEGV01. The sequence continues at coordinate 12,603 of DATEGV010000123.1, forward strand.
CGCGCAGACGGCGGGATCCTCACGTGCGACGGTGATCTGCCCACAGTTGGCGCAGTGCCACGCGGGGATGCGATGGCCCCACCAGAGCTGGCGCGAGATGTTCCAGTCGCGGATGTTCTCCAGCCAGTCGGTGTAGATTTTGCCGAAGCGCTCCGGGACGATGCGCATCTGGCCGTAGCGGTACGCGCCGAGCGCGCCAGTCGCCAGCGGGGCCATCTTCACGAACCACTGCATCGAGATCAGCGGCTCGATGACCGTGCCGCAGCGCTCGCAGTGGCCCAGGGGGATGGTGTAATCCTCCTCGTGGTCGAGCAGCCCCAGCCGCTCCAGCTCGGCGACGACGCCCTTACGCGCGTCGTAGCGATCTTGCCCGACGAACGCGCCCGCCGCTTCGGTCATGCGCGCATCGAAGCCGATGACCTGGATGCTGGGCAGGCTGTGTCGCTGGCCAATCTCGAAGTCGGTCGGGTCGTGCGCAGGCGTGACCTTGACAGCGCCCGTGCCGAAGTCTTTCTCGACGGCGGCGTCGGCGACGATGGGGATGCGGCGATTCATGATCGGGACGATGGCATAGCGCCCGATGAGGGCTTTATAGCGCGCATCATCGGGGTTGACGGCGATGGCGGTGTCGCCCAGGATCGTCTCTGGCCGCGTGGTGGCGACCATGATGTAGCCTGGCTCGCCCTTCTGCCCCTCGGCTGGCTCCAGCGGATAGCGAACATAGGTGAGCTTGCCGGGCGTGTTCTCGACCTCGACTTCGAGATCGGAGATGGCGTTCATGAAGCGCGGGCACCAGTTGATGATGCGCTCGGCGCGATAGATCAGCCCTTCCTCGTACAGGCGGACGAAGA
>DATEGV010000124.1:0-2396 GCA_035279925.1 Ktedonobacterales bacterium
CGATCTTCATCTCGACTTTGACCGGCACACTCAACGTCATCGCGCCAACCATCGCCGCGCGCACGGCCTCGGAGACGACATCCACCTCCGGGTCGGGCGTCTCCAGCACCAGCTCGTCATGCACTTGCAGAATCATCCGCGCGCCCAGCTTCATGGACGATAGCTCCTCCTGGAGCCGCACCATCGCGATCTTAATCATGTCCGCGTTCGTTCCCTGGATGGGCATGTTGATCGCCTCACGCTGCGCCGCCTGCCTCTGGACCATTGGCAGCGACGCCATATCCGGCATGTAGCGTTTGCGCCCCAGCAGCGTCTGCACGTAGCCGAGCGTGTTGGCCTGGACGAGGGTGGACTGCACGTACTCGCGCACACGTGGGAAGGTCGCTTCGTAGTTGCGGATGAACTCCGCCGCCTCGGCGTTGGTCATGCCTGTCGTGCCTGCCAGCCCAAACGCGGATTGGCCGTAGAGTACGGCGAAGTTGACCGTCTTCGCCAGCCGCCGCTGATCCTTCGTCACCTCGCCGAGCGGCACTTTGAAAAGCTGGGAGGCGGTGGCTGTGTGGATGTCCTCGTCATTCTCGAAGGCGGCGACCAGCGCCGGCTCGCGCGTGATGTGCGCCAGGATGCGTAGCTCGATCTGCGAGTAGTCGGCGGTAAGGAGGTATGTGCCCTCGTCCGCCAGGAACGCGCGGCGGATGCGCCGGCCAACCTCCGTGCGCACGGGAATGTTCTGCAAATTCGGATTCGAGGAGCTGAGCCGGCCCGTCGCGGCGATGGTCTGGCTGAAGGAGGTGTGTACGCGGTGGTCGTTCGGATTGACTAGCTCGAGCAGGCCATCCACATAGGTGGACTTGAGCTTGCTCAGTTGGCGGTATTCGAGAATCAGGTCGGGAACGGCGTGCGTGCCGCGCAGCCCTTCAAGCACCTCCGCGTCCACCGAGTAGCCGGTTTTCGTCTTGCGCGAGCGTGGCAGCTTCAGTTGGTCGAAGAGCACCTCGGCAAGCTGCTTGGTGGAGTTGATGTTGAACTGGTGGCCGACCTCGTCATAGATGCGCTGCTCCAGCGCCTTGAGTTGCTCATCCAGGTCGCCGGCCATGCGCCGCAGGAACTCGGCGTCCACACGGAAACCCGCTAGCTCCATCTGCGCCAGCACGGGCACCAGCGGCGCCTCCACGTCGCGCATCAGCGGTTCCAGCCCGCGCTCCCGTAGGATCGGCTCCAGATGGCGCAGCAGCCGGAATGTCATGTCGGCGTCCGCGCCGGCATACTCCGCCGCCGCGCGTATCGGGACGCGCTCCATCGTGATCTGCTGCTTGCCCGTCCCGATCAGGTCGCTGATGGGCTGCATGATGACGCCAAGCTGCTCAAACGCCTGCTCCTTCAGGCCAAGGTTGCGCCGGCCCGGATTGAGCAGGTAGACCGCGACCATCGTGTCGAAGCGCAGGCCCTGGACGGTCACGCCGTGCCGGTCGAGCACCATCATATCGTACTTGGCGTTGTGGCCAACCTTGCCGACGGCGGGATCGGTGAGCGGGCCGCGCAGCCGCGCCAGAACCTCGTCGAGCGGAAGCTGATACTCAGGCTCCTCGCCGGTGGGCGTTTGCAGGTGGCCGACCGGGATGTAGAACGCCTCGCCGGGGCCGAGCGCGAACGACATGCCCACAATCTTGGCCCGCATCTCATCAACGGTGTCCGTTTCGAGATCGAAGCTGAAGATGGGCGCCGACGCGAGCGAGCGGGCCAGCACATCCAGCGCCTCGGTCGAGTTGATGACGAGCGTGTGCGTGCCGGTGTTCGCGGCAACCTTGGGAACCGGCGGCGCGACGACGCTGCGTGGCAGGGGCAGCTCTCCGCCCTCCTCGGCGAGCGACTGGAGCTCGGATTCGCCAAAGAGGCTCAGTTGCACGTTGGCGGCGTCGCGCTCGTCGCTCGGCGCGCTGCCATTGGTGTCACCGATCTCGATGGGATGCGCGGGAGAGACCGGCGGATTCGTCGCGACCGCGGCGGGGGAAGCGGCGTCCAGATTGGCGCGGGGCAGGCGATCCACCAGACTGTGAAACTCAAGCTCACGGAAAAGCTGGAGCACGCGCTCAGGGTCGTAGCGCAGCGCGTGTGCGGACTCGAGATCGAGGGTGGCTGGCACGTCACAGACGATCGTCGCGAGGAACTTGCTCTGGCGCGCCTGGTCCGCGTTCTCGGTGAGGCTGGCCTTCGTGCGCGCCGGCAGCGCGTCCACATGGGCGAGGATCTCTTCCAGCGTCCCATACTGCTCGATGAGCTTGGTGGCGGTCTTCTGGCCGATGCCAGGGACGCCGGGGATGTTATCGGAGGTGTCGCCGACAAGTGCCTTGTAGTCGGTGAGGCGCTCGGGGACGAAGCCGTAGCGGGCGATGACG
>DATEGV010000125.1:0-3366 GCA_035279925.1 Ktedonobacterales bacterium
TGCTCTCGGCCATAAGTGGCCGGAGCACGGGCGTCGCGCGGCCTGAAGGCTACGACTATACCGTTGTGGCGCGTCCGTTGATAGACCACAGAGCCACGCAGAGATGTTCTAACAAGCCCAGCTGAATCGTCGGGTGGACGCCAGGCTTTAGCCCGCGAACAGCCATCCGTGCGCCGGCCATTGATGGCCGCGAAGGGGTCAAACTCACCTCGAACAAATGTGCAAAAGTGGTCATTTCGTGTGGACAAATGGGGCCGAGTGTGGAAAACTTGTTCTACCTCAATGGTTGTAGCGTTACGCGCGAATACGCTCGTCGCCTCTCTGCGTGACTCTGCGTGACCCGTACCTTTCACGCTGGGAGAACCTCCAGCAGCGTGTTGAGCATACGCCCGGTCGCTCCCCAGATGCGATACGCGCCAAAGTCGTAGAAGTGGACGAGGTGCTCGACCCCGCCGCGACTCCACAACTCCGTGTGGTAGATGGTGGGATCGTCCAACGCGGCGAGCGGAGCGTGAATCACCTCCGAGACCTCGGCGGGATTGGGCGTCAAGCGTGGGACACCCTCGCCGAGCCAGCCAACATAGGGCTGTATCAGGAAATTGCTCACGGCGGAGAAGACCGGCGGGAGCGGCCCCAGAATCGCGACAGGCTCCGGGTCCAGGCCGATCTCCTCCCGCGCTTCACGCAGCGCCGTCCGCGAGAGCGTGGCGTCGGCGGCCTCCCGTGAGCCGCCAGGGAACGAGATCTCGCCGCGATGGGATGAGAGATCGAGTGAGCGTACGGTGAAGATCAGCCACGGCGCGCCGTCACGCGCATAGATCGGCGCCAGCACAGCCGCCTCGCGCACGTGCGCCATGCGCTCGTTGAGCAGCGTCGCCATCTGCTCCGAGCCGGGTTCGCCGGGATTGATCGTCTGGCGCAGGCGCTCCTCCGCGCTCCCCGGCGCGGCGCGCGATCGAGGCAGGGAGGCGCGCAGGTAGGCGACCAGCGCATCCGCGTCGCCGAGCAGACGCGCGCGCGACTCGTCGGCGTTGGACTGATTCACCACGCGGGCACGCTCCATTTTGCCACGAGAGCGCCGGCCCACAGTCTGACAGTATTGTCATCTACGCCGAATTGACCGGCTCCACGCGCCGGCGCGCTTGCGCTCCTCTTGACCCTCTGGTATAATAGCCGCTGAAGTGGGGGCATGCAACGCGGCTCGTGTGGGACGCGAGCGTTGGAATACCGATACAGCCGAGAGGGAACGCCACCCTCGGCGTGTTTGTGTTCCAGCGTCGCCGTACCGTATTCCGACAATTCGACCCTTGATTCCAGACCCTGTACGTTCACTACCTGCCTGTGCGTTCGCGACGCGACGCCGGTGGGCGTACGCTCGTTTGCCTGGACATACGCCACAGGCGCCACCCCCGACCCGTGCGGTCTCCCCCTCTTCGCTCTGCACGCGCATTCGCGAGCCAGCATCCAGCCGCCCATCCACCCTGATCTCGTGCCCCGATCTCGGTGGATCCCGCCCCGGATACCCGCCTCGCCAGCGTGTGACACACACCCAAGATAGGATGCGCGCGAGACAGGCGAACAGCGAATTCGGCAGGACGGTGAGCGGCTTCCCCCCCCTCGACCCTGGACGGCTGGGGAGGCGCCCCAGGTGGGCGCAGGACACGTCGGCGCGGCGCGCGGGCGTGAGCCAAAGCATACACACACATGTGGACAGAAAGGAGACGACGAGGCGACCTTCACGCCGGCAGGTCAGAAGGTGGCGCGTCGCAAGTTTGATGAACGTACAAGATGATTTCACCGCGCAGACCCAGCTAGGACAGAACGGGCACGAGGACGCCGGCAACGCCAGCTCCTTCGGCGACAATGGCGACATGCCCGACATGAGCGAGATGCAGCGCCTCCTGGACGAGCAGGAGGTCCAGTTCCGCAGCATCAAGCGCGGCGATGTCGTCGAGGGCCAGATCGTCCGTATTGACGCGGACGAGATTCTGGTGGACATCGGACTCAAGAGCGAGGGCGTGCTGAGCACGAAAGAGCTGCCGTCGGAGGGCTACGGCTCCCTGGGCGAGCTCAACATGGGCGACGATGTGCTCGTCTACGTCATGCAGCCCGAGACTCCCGAAGGCCACGCCATCGTCTCCATCAAGCGCGCCCGCCTGGAGCGCCAGTGGCGCATCGCCCAGGAGCAGTACGAGCGCGGCGACCTGCTCGAAGCCGAGGTGATTGACCACAACAAAGGCGGCCTGATCGTCAATCTCGAAGGCATCCGCGGCTTCGTCCCCATCAGCCAGATCCTCAACCTCAAACGCGAAGACACCGCCGACAACGTCGAGACGCAGACCAAGCTGCAAGGCATGGTGCGGCGCAAACTCCAGCTCAAGATCATCGAGATCAATCGCAACCGCAATCGCCTGATCCTCTCCGAGCGCCTCGCGGTGCAGGAGTGGCGCGCGAAGCGGCGCGAAGAGCTGCTGAACGAGCTGCAGATTGGCGAGGTGCGCCGGGGCATCGTGAGCAACCTCTCCAACTTTGGCGCCTTCGTGGACCTGGGCGGCGCGGACGGCCTGGTGCATATCAGCCAGCTCGCCTGGAGCCGCGTCAACCATCCGAGCGAAGTGCTCAAGGTGGGCCAGGAGGTCGAGGTGCAGGTGCTCTCCGTGGACAAGGAGAAGAAGAAGATCGCCCTGTCCATCAAACGCGCCGAGGTAGACCCGTGGACGACGGTGGAGAGCCGCTACCAGGTGGGCCAGCTCGTCAAGGGCAGCATCACCAAGATCGCCCCGTTTGGCGCCTTCGCGCGGATCGAAGACGGCGTCGAGGGGCTGATTCACCTCTCCGAGTTGCCGGCGGGCCAGCAAGACCCGAAGGCGCTCTTGCGCGAGGGGCAAGAAGTGACAGTGCGCATCCTGCGCATTGACGCTGACCGCCGCCGCTTGGGCCTCTCGATCCGGCAGGCCGACGAGCCGGAGGAGGGTATGGGCGCGGAGCCGCCCGTGCGCGAGCCGGTCGGTCAGGTGAGCGCGGAGACGCCGGCGGAAGGCGCGCCCGAGACTGCGGCGGCCACCCAGGCGGAGACACCCGAGGCGGCGACCCGGCAGCAGCGACCGGCGTCACGACCGGAGGCGACACCCACCACCGCGATGGCGGCAGCCTTCGAGGCCGCGCGACGCCAGAGTGAGGGTAGCGCCAACGGGACCGCTCCCACTCCTGAGGAGTCCGTCACTGAGGCGCCAACCGCGACAGCGGCGACGGCTGCCCCGGCCGAGGCGGCCCCCGCGCCGGCTCCCGCTGAGGCTCCCGCGCCGCCAGAGGCTGAGGCCGCACCTGAGGCGACCGCCGCCCCAGAAGCCGAGCCAGAAGCTCCGG
>DATEGV010000126.1:0-13387 GCA_035279925.1 Ktedonobacterales bacterium
GGCGACTCGCGCTATCGTGCCCGCATAGGGCGAGGGGCATCTATACACGGAACGCCGCAACGCGGGCTCCACTTTCCACTGCGGAGGGAAGGGGGAGCTAGCGTCGCGACCTGCCGGGACAGGTTCCCCCTCTCCTCGGAAGGAGAGGGGGCAGGGGGTGAGGACATGCCGACGATGATTGGCGTTCCGCATGATAAGCCGCATGGTATACTTGGCCGCTAATGGCGCATCATCCACTCGTGGAGACCGACAATGAGCCACGCCATCGTCTTGACCGACGAGCAGTATGAGGCATTGAGAAACGCGGCGGCGCGGAGCGACGAAACGCCTGATCAATTACTAGGGCGTATGGTGAGCGCGCTGGCGGAGACACAAGGACCAGTCTACTTCACGGATGATGAACTGTTGCGCGCCCTCGGGGCAGACGACGAGGAGCTTGCTGAGCTGGCAGGGCTTGAATTGCCGCCGAATGCTGACGACGAGGCAAGTCCATCGTACCTTGCGCCAACAGTCTCGCCGCGCTAGAGGATTCCGGCGCGTGGTGATATGCTGCGCGTGAGTGGCGTCGGCTATGGGGCCGGCGCGACGCACACGGAAGCGAGATGAGATGGCACGGCGATACGCGATTCTCGGCGGAGGCGCGCTGGGACTGACCACAGCCCTGCGCCTGCTCCAGCGCGGGCACGCCGTCACCCTCTTCGAGCGCGAGCCGGAGCCGGGTGGGCTGGCGGCGGGCTTTCTCGTCAACCCGCCCGCGCCCGACGGCTCTGGTCAGCCAGACGTCTGGCTCGACAAGTTCTACCATCACATCTTCCGCTCGGACACCGCCGCGACGGCGCTGATCGCCGAGCTTGGCCTCAACGACTTGCTCGACTGGCGCCGACCCCTGACGACGGCGCTGCGCGGTGGGCGCGTCTACCAGCTTGACTCCGCGCGCTCCGTCCTGCGCTTCCAACCGATCTCCATGCTGAGCCGCCTGCGTATGGGCGCCGCGCTGGCCATGTTGAAGCTCCTGCCCTCCGCCGGGCCGCTGGAAGGGCGACGCGCGGCCCCCTGGATTCGCCGCACGATGGGCGCCGGCGCGTATGACGCCGTCTGGGGACCGCTACTCAAGGGCAAGTTCGGCGCGGTGGCCGACGAGATCGCGCTGCCCTGGTTCTGGGCGCGTGTCCACGACCGCACCGCCGAGCTTGGCTACGTGCGTGGCGGCTTCCAGCGGCTGTACAACCGGCTAGCCGAGCGTGTTCGCGAGCTAGGCGGCGACCCACGGTTCGGCGCGGCCGTTCAGCGAATCGAGCGCGACGGCGACCGCATCGCCGTGACCTACGCGCCGGTGGGAGCGCCGGAGCAGCCACAGCGCGACACCTTCGACCGCTGCGTCTCCACCCTGCCCACGCGCCTCACCTGCCAGCTCGCGCCCGAGTTGCCGCAGGAGTACCGCGCGCGCTACGAGTGGGGCCGGGCATACGGCGCGCACTGCCTCATCCTCGCGCTGGACCGCCAACTGACAGACGGCTACTGGATGAACATCAACGACCCCGGCTACCCATTCATGGTGCTGGTCGAGCATACCAACTACATGCCGGTCGAGGACTACGCGGGCCGGCGGCTGATCTACCTGGGCAACTACCGCGCGATGGATGACCCGCTCTTTCGCCTCTCCAAGCAAGAGGTTCTCGATCAGTTCACGCCGCAGATCGCGCGCGTCAATCCCGCCTTCGACGCCACCTGGATCCAGGAGTCGTGGATGTTCGCCGCGCCCTACGCGCAGCCCATCGTGACCACCGACTATCGCGAGCATATCCCGCCGTTCGACACACCGCTGCCGGGGCTGTTCGCGGCCAACATGTTCCAGGTCTACCCTCACGACCGCGGCCAGAACTACTCCATCGAGCTGGCCGAGCGCCTCGTGCGACACCTGGAGGGCGCGTGAGACCGCCAGTGGTCCCGTGCGCGCTGGTCGGGCGTGTAGAATAACACGGTGGGGTAGCCGCAACGGTGGCCAGGACGCGACACGGGCGTGTTCATGGATGGGGAGAGACGTGGCATGGCGCAGACGATCCACGCGCGGGCGCGCGACACAATGACGGCGACCCGCAATCCCCCTTCATGGCGAACGCCGAGCGCGTGGGGCTGGCCGCTGCGCTGGCTGCTGACCGTCGCCGTGATGGGCGGCCCGGGCGCCTACCATTGGTTCGTGTACACCGCCCGACCTGACCTTCCCCATCGGTTCACCGCGCTGGAAGACCTCTTCCGCATCGGCGTCGCCGCCGCCATCATCCTGTTGGGTCTGCTCTGTGGACTGCGCATCCTGCGCCCGCTGCGCGTCGTCGCGTCGCTCAGCCGTGTCGAGGTGTTCGCGCTCGGCGCCGGACTCGGCCTGGGCATCCTCAGCCTGTTCACGCTCATCCTGGGCCTGCTGCATCTCTACTACCCGGTCACATTCATTCTGCTGCTGGCCTTCGGCCCCTGGCTCTTCCCAGCGGAGCGCCGCCAGGTCGCCAGCGCGCTGGGTGAGATTCCCGCCACCCTCAGTCGCATGGCGCGGAATGGCGCGCCGCTCTTCGAGAAGCTCGCCTGCCTGCTGCTCGCCGCCCTCAGCCTGAGCGCGATGGCGCTCTACTACACGCGCGACCTCACCCTCCCCGCCAGCTCCTTTGGCTACGACACGTATCAGTATCACTGGGCGATTCCCGCGCTGTTGCTGCGGGCGCACGTCTGGCAGGGCTTTCCTGGCTGGGCGCACGCGAATCTCCCCTTCACGACGGAGATGCTCAATCTCATCGCCATCGGTCTGCGCGCTCCCACCGCCGCCAACTTCGTGCAGGACACCTTTGGCGTCCTCTTTGCGATGCTCGTCTTCGGCCTGCTGCGCCGCCACTTCGGGACCGTTGTCGCGTGGTTCGCCGTCGCCGCCGTCGCCACCATACCGCTGCTGATCGCCTATACCTCGCAGAGCTACGTCGAGATGGCCCTGCTCTTCTACGGATTCGCCAGTCTGACGCTGCTCGTCCTCTGGCTGGTGCGCGGCCTCGGTGTCGGGCGGTCCGGCGTGGAGGCGCTGGCGCTGGCCGGCGTCGCGCTCGGCTTCGCCCTGAGCGTCAAATACACGGCCCTCGAATACCTTCCCGGCCTCGCGCTCCTGTTATTCGCGGGATGCGGCGCGCTGCTCGTTCGGGCTCGTGACGCTGTGGCGCGACGCACGGCGTTGCTCCTGGTGGCGCGTCTCGCGCTCGCCTTCTGCCTGGGCGCGGCGGCTCCGATGCTCCCATGGTTCGCCAAAAACTGGATCTACGACGGCAACCCCGTCTACCCCGCGCTCACCGGCCTCTTCGGCGGCCCCGCCTGGGACGCCGCGCGCGACCAGACGCTGACCTCAACTTTCCAGCATTTTGGCCCGAAGATCGGTCTCGTCGCCCGCCTTCACCTCTACGCGCTCGATCTCTTCGCGCATCCCGAACGCTACGCGGAGACTACTCCGTTCCCCACGGGGCATCTCGCCTGGTGCGCCGCGCTGGCCCTGCCGGCGGTTGCTTTCGTCTTGTGGCGCGGGTGGCTCACGCGGACGGACCGGCGGCGCGGTCAGGCGATCACACTCATCGCCCTCACGCTGGCGACCTCTGGATGCCTGCTCGTCTGGAACCAGAGCGGCGCACTCGTCGAACGCTACGCTATACCCCCCGTGACGCTGGCGACCGTGCTGGGAGCGGCGCTGCTCGGCTGGCTGGCGACTGCGATCTTCGCCCACGCGCGCATCTCCACGACCGTGCGCATCCTACGGCCCGCGCAGCTTGCCGCCTGGGCGCTGCTGCTGCTGGTCGCCGTCATCAGCGCCAAGCAGGAGCGCAGCTATCTCTGGCAAGATGTCCGGCTCGGCCGAACGCCGCTCCCCCTGCTCACCGGCTCGATCTCTGAGGACCAGTACCGTCTCACGCGGTTGAGCGCCGGCATGCCTACGGACTTCTGGCAGATGACGCAATACGTCAACGATTCGCTGCCGCACGACGGCAAGTTGCTGATGCTGGGCAGAGGCACCGGCTACTTCTTCGACAATCGCGACTATGTCGCGGACTCCGGCGGCGACTGGATACCGTACATCGTCGCGGCTGGGAAGTCACCTGAGGGCATGCTCGCGCTGCTCCAGCGGCAAGGGTTTACCTACGTCGTCTACGACGCGCAGCTTGTCGGCTTTCTCGAGCACAAGTATGAGAACCGTGTCCTGACCGCGTCCGTGCCCACGTACCTCGCCTTCCAGCAGCGCGATCTCACCTGGGTGGCGACGTGGGGCAACCTCTCGCTCTACCGCGTGCCAGCCGCCGTCGCCGCGACCTCCCCTTAGATTCCCTGCGCGAATGTCGTGTAGAGCAGCACGATGTTGAGCGCGACGATGACGCCCGCGACGCCCCAGCCAAGGACGCGCGTGGACATTCGATTGACCAGGCCGCGCATGATGTCGCGCCGGCCGGTGAAGTAGAGCAGCGGCACGATAGCGAACGGCAGCACGAAGCTCAGCGCCACCTGACTCAGCACCAGCGTCCGGGTGGGGTCCACGCCGATGCCGATGACGATCAGCGCGGGCAGCATCGTAATCAGCCGCCGCAGCCATACAGGCATGTGCCAGCCCATGAAGCCGTCCATGATGACCTGCCCGGCCATCGTGCCCACCGCCGAGGATGAGAGGCCTGACGCGATCAGCGCGATGGCGAAGAGTGTAGACGCCGCGTGGCCCAGCAGCGGTGACAGCGTGCGGAACGCCGTCTCCAGCGTCGCCACCTGCGTGTGGCCGCTGCCGTTGAATGCGGCGGCCGCCATAATCAACATCGCGCCATTGACGACGCCGGCGATGCCGAGCGCGATCCACACGTCCATCCGCTCGAAGCGATAGATGCGCTGCGCCTCGCGTCCGTTGCGCGGGCGCACCCGGCTCTGCGTCAGCGCGGAATGCAGGTAGATGACATGCGGCATCACCGTCGCGCCCAGGATGCCGACAGCGAGCAGCACCGACTCGGAGCCGTGCAATAGCGGCACGACCGCGTGAAAGGCCACCGGACCCGCCTTCGGGCGCGCCAGCAACACCTCAATCACATAGCTGCCCGCGATGACGCCGACAAGCGCCGCGATGACCGCCTCCAGCGGACGGAATCCATACCGTTGCAGCCCCAGAATGGCGAAGGTCGCGGCGCCCGTCAGCAGACCCGCGATGAAGAGCGGCACATGCAGCAGCAGATTGAAGCCGACCGCCGCGCCGAGGAACTCCGCCAAATCAGTCGCCATCGCGCCAATCTCAGCGACGACCCAGAGGCCGACGCTTGCCCGCCGCGGCAGATAGACGCGACATAGCTCCGGCAAGTTGCGCCCAGTAGCGATGCCGAGCTTCGCCGACAAGGTTTGCAGCAGAACCGCCATGAGATTGCTGGCGAGGATGACCCAGAGCAGTAGATACCCGAACTGTGAGCCGGCCTGCACGTTGGTCGCGAAGTTGCCGGGATCAATATAGGCGACCGAAGCGATGAAGGCCGGTCCGACAAAAGGGAGCAGGCCACGCAGACTGACGTGGCGGCCGCCCGTCAACGCGACGCGAGCGGCGGCGACCGTGCGCGCGCTACTCCCGCCGCTCGGCTGTATCTTGCGCATGGGGCCTGTCTGGCCGGGCCGCTCAACAGGTTGTACTGTGCTGCTCATTCGACGACGTTCCCTAGTCTAGCGCCGGAGTTCCTTCGGCGATGGTTTGCCGGGCATACGGTTCGCTACCGCGACACGACCGACACCTGCACCTCTCTGGCGAGCTGCGGACCAAGCGCGTGTTCTTCGCCATTGTCGGGCCTGCCCACATGTACACGCAGCGGCCCCCCGAACGGCTCGCGCGCGCGCACGCTGACGCTGGCCCCCGGGATCAGTCCCAGCGTCGTGAGGTATTTGAGCTTGCTCGCGTCCTCATCGCTGACACGCCGCACCACCGCCTGCTGCCCAGGCTCCAGATCGCAGAGCGGCTGCGTGGCCACGTGGACGACCGCGCCGGAGCGGCTGGGAATCGGGTCACCGTGCGGATCCTGCGTGGGGTGGCCGAGCAGCGCGTCCATGCGGTCCTCGAACGCCTCGGAGATGGTGTGCTCCATACGTTCGGCCTCGGCGTCCACCTCATCAAGCGCGAAGCCCATGATGTTGACGAGAAACAGCTCCAGCATCCGGTGATGGCGCACAAGCTCCGCCGCCGCGCGCTCGCCCGTCTCCGTCAGCTCGACCCCATGATAGGGCGTATGCACGACGTATCCCTTCTCCGCCAGCCATTTGAAGAGCTGCGAGACCGTCGCGTCGCTGAGCTGCCCGCTCGGCTCCAGCACGCCCAACCGCTCGCGCATCGCGGAGGTGGAGACGCGCTCACCCTGTTCACGCAGCTTGTAGATGTACTTGAGGCAATCCACCGCGCGGATAGGCATTTCACGCAGGTCAGGACTCATTTATTTGCTCCCTGCAACATCAAGTTTTACATCACTAAAGATAAGTGTACAGCAAGTCGCAAAAAGAAGTCAATGGCGTAGAAGAATATCCCCGACCCGCGATGCGAGGGCGCGCCTGGGTGGAGATGAGGAGCAAAAAAATCCCCCTTCCCGTCGCGAGGGGAAGGGGGCTGTGGATGAGGTTCTACTGAAGGCTATTGTCGCGCGTTCGCCGCAGCCTCCGCAATCGCCTTGCGCGCGATCACTCGCGCCAGGTGCGCGCGATACTCCGCCGAGGCGTACGTGTCGCTCATCATATCCAGACCGTCGGTGATCGTTGCGCACGCCTGCGCGATGGTATTCGCGTCCAGCGCCTTGCCCGCCAGCGCCCGCTCGACACTCGTGGCGCGCGTCGCATGGCTGCCCGCGCCGGTTACGCCGACACGCGCCTCCTGGCAGGAGCCGTCCGCCGCCAGCCGCACCACCGCCGCGACCCCCACCACCGCGTAGCCGCTGGCGGGATGCCGGTGCTTCACGTAGGCTGTGCCGGTCATCGGCGTGTCAGTGGCCTGGAACTTCACGGCAGTCACGATCTCGTCGGCTTGCAGCGAGGTCGTCAGCATGTCGGTGATGAAGCTGTTCACGGAGATGATGCGCTGGCCAGTAGGTCCCACCGCGCGCACCTCCGCGTTGAGCGCCATCGCCGCCGCCGGGAGGTCACCCGCGGGATCGGCGTGCGCCAGGCTGCCACCGACGGTGCCGCGCGCCCGCACCTGCGGATCGCCCACCTGTCGCAATGTCTGGATGAGTAGTGGGCAGCGCCGCTGCGCCTCCGCAGAGTCTATCACCTGAAAGTAGGTAGTCATCGCGCCGATGAGCAACCCATCGCTCTCCTCACGCACGCCGCGCAGTTCCGCGACATTCGAGAGGTCCACCAGGGAGGCCGGCTCCGCCAGGCGCAGCTTGATGAGTGGGATCAGGCTTTGGCCACCGGCCAGCACCTTCACCTCACCGCCACCTTGCCCTTCCCGCAGGAAGCGCAGCGCCTCCGCCAGCGAGGCCGGCGCGTGGTAACCGAAATCATTGGGATACATGGAAATGGCTCCTCTCTCCCGCTACTGGCCCGTCTGCCCATTTGCCTGTCCGGCCTTCGCCGCCTCCATCGCCCGCCAGACCCGCTCCGGGCGCAGTGGCATATCAATGTGGCGAATGCCCAGCGGCGTGAGCGCATCCACGACGGCGTTGACCACCGCCTGGCTCGACGCGATCGTGCCTGTCTCGCCGACACCTTTGGCGCCGGTGAAGTTGTGCGGGCAGGGCGTCTCCGTGCGCTCCGTCTCGATGAACGGAATCTGGGTGGCGTTGGGAACGGTATAGTCCAGCATGCTGCCGGTAATCAGGTTGCCGGTGTCATCGTAGATCGCGTGCTCGTAGAGCGCCTGGCCGATGCCCTGCGCCACACCGCCATGCACCTGGCCATCCACGATCATAGGGTTGATGACAACGCCCACGTCATCCACCGCGATGTAGCGGTTGATCTTCACTTCGCCCGTCTCGGCGTCTACCTCGACGACGCAGGCGTGCGCGCCGAAGGGGAACGTGAAATTGGTCGGATCGTGGAAGGATTGCTCCTCCAAGCCCGGCGTCATACCCTCCGGCAGATCCCACGCGAGGTTGGCGTGCAGCGCGATGTTCTGGATCGTCTCCGCCTTCTGCGGGCTGCCCTTCACGTAGAAGCGCCCCTGATCGAAGGCGATATCCTCCGCCGACGCCTCCAGCCGGTGCGCCGCCAGCTTCTTGGCCTTCTCGATGATCTTCAGGTTCGCCAGCCGGATCGCCGTGCCGCCGACGGCCGTGGTGCGGCTGCCGTAGGTGCCCCAGCCCATCGAGATGGCGCCCGTGTCGCCGTGGACGACATCCACGTCTTCGACCGGCACACCAAGGTCCTCCGCCACGATCTGCGCGAAGGTCGTCTCCTCGCCCTGGCCGTGCGGGCTCGTGCCCGTCAAAACGACCACCTTGCCGGAGGCCAGCATGCGCACCGTCGCGTTCTCCCAGAGCCCGCCCTGGAAGCCCATCGCGCCGGCCGCCTTTGAGGGCGCCAGCCCGCAGACCTCGACGTAGGTTGAGAGGCCCAGGCCCAGATAGCGGCCCTGGTCCCGCGCCTGCGCCTGCTCGCGCTTGAACCCTTCGTAGTCAATCATCTCCAGCAGCTTGTCGAGCGTTCCCTGGTAGTTGCCGCTATCATAGAGCAGCGTGCCGGCGGTGGTGTAGGGGAAGGCGTCGGCGGGGATGAAGTTCTTGCGCCGCACCTCCACCGGGTCCATGCCCAGCTCGTCGGACAGCAGATCCACCATACGCTCGATGAGATAGGCCGCTTCCGGGCGTCCCGCGCCGCGATAGGCCGAGGTCGGCGTCGTGTTGGTGAAGACGCCGTACACGTCGCAGGCGTAGTTCGGGATCGTATAGCAGCCGGGCACGATCAGCGCGAAGAGCCACGTCGGCACGCCCGGCCCAGGCCCGGAGGTCACGTAGGCGCCCATGTTCGCGTAGGAAGTCACCTTCAAGCCGGTGATCTTGCCGTCGCGCGTCGCGGACATCTCGGCGTCGTGCGTCTGCGCGCGGCCGTGGATGGTCGCGACAAAGTTCTCGCGCCGGTCCTCGATCCACTTGACTGGGCGACCAAGCTGCTGTGAGGCGAAGATCGTCAGCGCGTCGCCGCCGTAGAAGTCAATCTTGCTGCCGAAGCCGCCGCCCACATCGCGGGAGATGACCCGTATCTTGTTCTCAGGGATGCCGTTGACGAGCGAGAAGACGAAGCGCGCGATGTGCGGATTCTGGCTGGTGACGTAGAGTAGCAGCTCCTCGGAGCCGGGGTTCCACGAGGCGACGGCTCCGCGCGTCTCCATCGCGTTGGGAACGAGCCGCTGCTGGATGAACCGCTGCTTGATGGTCACCTCGGCGTCGCGCAACGCGGTGGCGGCGTCGCCGGTCGCGAACTTCCAGTGGAAGTTGACGTTGTTGGGCGCGATCTCATGGAGCTGCGGCGCGCCCTCTTGCATCGCCTGGACCTCGTCCACCACCGCCGGCAGCGAGTCGTAGTCCACCTCGATCAGGTCGAGCGCGTCGCGCGCGACATACGGATCGTCCGCGACCACCGCCGCGACCGCGTCGCCCGTGAAGCGCGTCGTTCCCTTCGCCAGCACGGGGAAGTCCGGATTCTTGATGTCGGAGTCCGGCAGGAGCCAGACGCAGGGCATCGGATTGACTTTGCCTTCGAGGTCCTCCGCCGTGTAGACGGCATGGACGCCGGGGTGGCGGCGCGCGGCCGCCGTGTCAATGCGGTTGATGCGCGCGTGCCCGAAGGGGCTGCGCAGAATCGCCATGTACACCATGCCGGGGAGCTTGATGTCGTCCGTGTACGAGCCGCGCCCGGTAATCAGCCGTGGGTCTTCGCGGCGCTTGACCGATGCGCCAAAAAGTCTCGTGACAGCCATAAGAAGCGTCTCCTTTCCGCCAACTACTCGCCCGCCGCGCCGCTGTGGACCTGCGCCGGCTGCGTCACGCCCGCCTCACGCATCGCCGCCGCGGCCGATTGAACTGCCGCGACAATATTCTGGTAGCCGGTGCACCGGCAGAGATTGCCCTCAAGTTGCTCGCGAATCTCGGCGTCCGTGGGATTGGGGTTGCGCTTCAGGATGCCGACCGCGGCCATCATCATGCCGGGCGTGCAGAAGCCGCACTGCAATCCGTGCAGATCCCAAAACGCCTGCTGGATCGGGTGGTAGGCGCCGCCGCTGGCAAGTCCCTCGACGGTGGTGATCTCGCTGCCGTTGGCCTGCACGGCCAGCATCATGCAGCTTTTGATCGCCTCGCCGTTCACCTGCACTGTGCACGCGCCGCACTGGCCCGTGTCGCAGCCAACGTGCGTGCCGGTGAGGTTGAGGGTCTCACGCAGATAGTGGACGAGCAGCAGACGCGGCTCGACCGCGTTTTCGCGCTCGACACCGTTCACTTTGACCCGGATGGTCTGTCGCATGTGTTCCGTCCCTTCAACTCGCGCGCGTCTGCTGGGTTGGACATCCGTGAAAGGTTCCCAGACAGCGGTTGGGCGCGGATGACATCCTCTCGCGACTGGCGAAAGAGTACGCTACAGCGCGTTACTACGGTTTCGGGCTACAAGGCCGACATTGACCAGGTTGTAGACGTTGAAATCCCGCGGGCGTCATGCGGGCGCGGGCAGACTTCGCTCGCGCGGTGGGGCGCTTCGTGGGGCATCGCGCCTAGTGATGAGCGCGCGTCGTGGGCAGTGGCGCGGGCGCTCGGAGAGTGCGCCGGGGATGGTGGCGCGGGGTGCGTCCATATGCGTGCCTCGTTTCGTGAGCGCCGGCCGGTGACGGTGCACGGACGGGCGCGGATACAGAGACTCGGCGAAAGGTACGCTCAGCGGGGAAGTATGGATGAAGTGTAGCATATGCGTTCATACCCTGTCCAAGCCTTGCGGCGCGAGACTGCGCCCGCTCGCGTGAGGGACGGCCCGGAGAGTCGGCATATTTTGTGCGTGCCCCTGTCTGTACGGTGCGCGGCATCCTCAATCGCCTCAAACGAGAGGGCGCGCGGATGACGCGCCCAGACCCAACACGGAGGCGACATGTCAAATCAGGACTACGGCCAGCAGCAGGCCAACCAGGACGACCAGTACGCGCAGCAGGGCCAGCAGGGCGACCAGTACGCCCAACAGGGCAACCAGTTCGGAACCGGCGGCTACCAGGATCCCAACCAGCAGCAGAGCGATCAGTACGGCGCGGCGTCGGACCCCAATCAACCACAGCAGGGCAACCAGTGGGCGCGGAACCCGTCTCAGTCCGGCCTCGAAGGGCAAGGCGCCGGCTACGATCCCAATCAAGAACAGCAGTCCGGCCTTGAAGGGCAGTCGGGATGGACACCCAACCAACAGTCTGGCCTCTCTGGCCAGGGCCTCAACCTTGACCCCGACCAACAGTCGAATCAGTCGAACCGCGATCTCGACAGCAACCCGTAACGTGTGGATGGACCTCACCCCCCGGCCCCCTCTCCCACGAGGAGAGGGGGAGCCAGAAGCGAGCGCCGTCGCGCCCCACGAGCAGAGAGGGAGCCAGAAGCGAGCGGTCAGGTAGCGCCGCCGGTGGAAGGCGCATACCTCTTGGTGTTACACTTCCTCACAACGGCGGGCGCCGCGCGTTGCCGGTCGCATGCGCCCCTGCCATCCTCGACACGTTGGTCACGTTGCGCCAAGAGGAGGTTCCGCTATGGAGACACCACTTACCCCGCTGGAGTTCATGCGCCGGTCGCGCCGCCTGTATCCGACGCGCGAGATGGTTGTGGATGGCGAGCAGCGCCTGACGTACGACGAGTTCTTCCGCCGGTGTGATCGCTGGTCCGCCGCGCTGCAACGACTCGGCGTCGGCAAGGGGGATCGTGTCGCCTACATCGCGCCGAACACCCACGCGCAGCTTGCCTCCTTCTACGCCGTCCCGCAGCTTGGCGCGGTGCTCGTGCCCATCAATTACCGACTGACCGCCGACGACTTCGCCTACATCATCGGCCACAGCGGCGCCCGCGTCGTCTGCGCCCACTCCGACCAGCTTGACGCTGTGGACAGCATCCGCGACAGAATCCCAACCGTCGAGCGGTTTGTCGCGCTTGAAGGCGCGCGCGACGGCTGGCTGGACTATGAGGAGTTGATCGCGGAGGCTCCGGCCGACTTCGTCCGCCCCGCCATCGCCGAGCATGACCTGCTCACCATCAACTACACCAGCGGCACCACCTCGCGCCCCAAGGGCGTGATGATCACCCACCGCAACGCGTACATGAACACCATCGGCACGCTCGTCCACTTCCACATGACGCCCGCGGACCGCTACCTCTGGACATTGCCGATGTTCCACGCCAACGGCTGGACCTACGTCTGGACCGTCACGGCGGTCGGCGCGACTCATGTCTGCCTGCGTAAAGTCGAACCGCGCGGCATCTTTGACCTCATTGACCGCGAGCGCGTCACCATGCTCTGCGCCGCCCCGACGGTCCTCATCAGCGTCGCGAATAGTCCAGAGGAGCTGCGCAAGACCGCGAAGCCAGGCGTACAGGTCATCACGGCGGGCGCGCCCCCGGCGGCGGCGACCATCGAGCGCATCGAGGGCGAGTTCGGCTGGGAAGTCACGCAGGTCTACGGCCTGACGGAGACGGCGCCCTTCATCACGATCTGCGAGCCGCTCCCGGAGCACGCCAGCCTCGCGCCGCGCGAACGCGCCGTCATCAAGGCGCGCACCGGTGTCGAGCTGGTCTCTTCCGGCGAGCTGATGGTGGCCGACGAGAAGCTGCAAGAGGTCCCGCACGACGGCGAGACGCTAGGCGAGATCGTGGTGCGCGGCAACGTCGTCATGGCCGGCTACTACAACGATCCCGAGGCGACGGCCAAAGCGTTCGCCGGTGGCTGGTTCCACAGCGGCGACGCGGCGGTGGTTCACCCCGACGGCTATGTCGAGATCCGCGACCGCATCAAAGATGTCATCATCAGCGGCGGCGAGAATATCTCATCCATCGAGGTCGAGGGCATCCTGCTGCGTCACCCCGCCGTGCAGGAGGTCGCCGTCGTCGGTCTGCCGCACGAGAAGTGGGGTGAGGCGCCCTACGCCTTCGTCGTCCTCAAGCCGGGCGCGGCCTGCGACGAGGGGGAGCTACGCCAGTTCTCGCGCGATAACATGGCGCACTTTAAGGCGCCGCACGGCTTCACCTTCCTCGAGGAGCTGCCCAAGACCGCGACGGGCAAGATTCAGAAGTTCGTGCTGCGCGGCCGCAGAGCCGCCATCGTCTCGCAGTAAGGTGTCCTCATCCCCCAGCCCCCTTCCCCGTGCGCAGGGAAGGGGGAGGAAGAGGGACGGGTCACGCAGAGTCACACAGAGTCACACAGA
>DATEGV010000127.1:0-6853 GCA_035279925.1 Ktedonobacterales bacterium
CTCGCCGCCGCCAGAGAAACCTTCCTAGCCGATATATCGTGATATGGCGGATTCTCTAACCCGCGCGGTCCTCAGACGTAGACTCGGAAGACAGTCCATCCGAGAGCCGTTGCGAAGGAGTTGAGCGGAGGCGTTGTATGCCAGACCATCACATGTTCGGGGGTGATTTCTCGCCATTCATGTTCATCGGACCGTTGATGAGCATGCTCTGGCTCGCGTTGGTCGTCTATGGAGTGTGGCAGGTCGCGCGGTTCCTGGGCGGGGGTCCACATGACGCGCCGCCGGTGGCGCAGCCGTCCGCGCTGGAGATACTGCGCGAACGCTACGCGCGTGGCGAGATTGACACCGACACCTTCGAGGACATGGCGGGCCGGCTCGTCCGCAGCGAGCATCACGAGCTGCTCCTGTAGCGCCGCCGCCAGGTCGCCGCGCAAGCGCATGACCGCCTTTCCGGCGCTGGGGGGCGGTTTTTCTGTGCCGTTTGCGCTAATCGCGTTGCGCGCGTCCCAGGTTGGGAGTATACTGGCAGGGCTTGATCCCCACCTGAGGAGGAAGACCGAGAGATGCCGTCCAACGACCAATCGAAACGTCCCGCCACGTCGGACTCGCGCCCCGCTAAATCCACGCCGAGCGCCGCAACCAGGAACGCCGGCTCCAGCGTCAAGGAGCAGCCAGGCGTGTCCACCATCGGCCCCAGGGCTACCGGCTCCGTCGTCACCCGCCGCCAATCGCGCGCGCGTGAACGGGCGCTAGCGCGCAAACGACGCAACAACACCATCGGCGCCGTGCTGGCCGCGATCGTCGTGATCGCCGCCTTCGTGCTGCTGCTCAAAAGCCTGCACGGGAGCAAACCCAAGTCCGCCAACGCGGGCGCCTGTCCGACGGCCACCTCGGTCAATGGCCCGACGGCGGTCCAGACGCCCTCCGCGACGCCGCCCGCCGTGCCGGCGAGCGCGAAGACCGTCACCGGCGACCAGGGCTTGCAGTACATAGATTTCACCCCGGGCTGCGGTACGGCCGTGCAGCAAGGCGACACGGTGAATGTGATCTATTCGGGGTGGTTGCAGTCCAACGGCAAACTCTTCGATAGCTCACTCAACCATCAGTCTCAGATGCCGGGCGGCGTCTTCAACGTCCAGAACATCGGTCAAGCCCAGTTGATTCCGGGCTGGAACACCGGCATCATCGGCATGAAGCCCGGCATGACGCGCCGGCTCATCATTCCACCGGCCCTCGGCTACGGAGCCGCCGGCTCCCCGCCGACGATCCCCGCGAACGCGACATTGATCTTCGACATTACGCTCGTCAGTATCGGCTAGATGGGCCAACCCCCCCGACGGCGGCCCGCCACGACGACCGCCAGCGACACGACCGACGACTGGCCGGCGCGCTGGCGGGGGCAGGGACAGCCGTGGCGTCGGGAGGGTGAGATCGCGCCGGAGCGCCAGGCCCTGTTGGCGGAGCGTCGGGCCGTCAATCCTGACCCGGCGCGCAACAGCTATCCGTTCGCGCGGGAGACGCTCTCGCGGGGCGACATCGAATGGCTGCTGGCCACGCTGGAGGATGGACGCGGGCCGGTGGACTGGGACGACCACACGCAGCGCGCTCGTGAGGGGCTTGATCTGCGGGGGGCGCGGTTGGCGGGGCTTGACCTGCGCGGGCTGCCGTTGGCGCGGCTGCGGGCGGGGTTGACCGAGGACGAGTGGCGCAACCTGCCGGGCGACGCGCTGGAGAACGCGGCGGCGCATCTGGAGGGCGCTGACCTGAGCGGCGCGCGGTTGGAAGGCGCGATCCTCGAAGGGGCGCATCTGGAGGAGGCGCGACTGAGCGAGGCGCGGCTGCCGCACGCGAACCTCAGCTTCGCCCATCTGGAAGGGGCGTACCTGGCGCGGGCGTCCATGGAGAAGGCGTACCTGCTGGCGACGGCGCTGCTGGGCGCGGCGCTGGACGCGGCGCATCTGGAGGGCGCGCACCTGGGCGAGGCGAATCTTGCCGGGGCGTCGCTCGCGTTCGCGCATCTGGAGGGCGCGCATCTGGGTGAGGCGCGGCTGGGCGGCGCGGCGGTGGATACGGCGACGCTCGCGCGAGTCCGTGACTGGCGGCCGGGATTCCCGGAGACGCTGGCGGGGGCGAACTTGAGCGGCGCGTTCTTCGATCCGGCGACGACGCTCGACGACGCCGAATTTGGCGATACGATCTACGGCGGGGTTTCGGTCGCCGACGCGCGCTGGGGCGGCGTGAATCTAGCGGTGATGGAGTGGGAGCGCGTGCCGGTGCTTGGCGAGGAGCGGGAGGCGCTGCGCGCGACGACGCAGGATGGGTCGCCCAAACCGGAGCATGAGCGGCTCCGCGAGTTTCAACTTGCCGTGCGGGCCAACCGGCAACTGGCGGTGGCGCTGCAAGACCAAGGACTGAACGAGGAGGCGGCGCGCTACGCCTATCGGGCGCAATCGCTGCAACGGCAGGCGCTGGGCCGGCAGATGCGGCGGGGCGAGTGGCGCAAGGCGGGTCCGTGGCTCTTCTCGTGGATGCTGAACCTGCTCGGCGGCTACGGCTACCGCATGGCGCGGATTCTGGCGGCGTATACGGTGGTGATCCTCGTCTTCACCGCGGCGTATCTGGTCATCGGGGCGTCAGCGGCGCCGCACCTGAACCTGCCCGACGCGCTGCTCGCCAGCCTCACGGCGTTTCATGGCCGCGTCTTTAGCTCGCAGTTTCAGGCGGATAGCCCGCAGGCGTGGGTCTCGGCGCTGGAGGCGGTGGCTGGCCTGGTGGTGGAGGGGGTCTTCATCGCGATGCTGGCGCAGCGTTTCTTCGGCAAGTAGTGGGCGCTTCCGAGTGCGCTATTCTTGTCGCAACACCTCCGTCGGGCGCGCATGGGCCGGCTTCCACGCGACACCCGCGACCACAACGGCGCAGACGAGCGTTACCAGTCCCACTAACCCAACCGTCATAGGGATGCTGACAGCGGCGGTGACGGGGAGAACGATTCTGGCGGTGACGATCACAGCGATGGTGACCATTAACATCGCTAGCGATGCGGCGACCAGACTGAGCAGCGCGTACTCCACCGTCACCAAAGCGACGACGCGCCGGCTCGTGTAGCCCAGCGCTTTCAGAATCCCAATCTCGCGCCTCCGCTCGAACACGGAGAGGCCGACCGCATTGGCGACGATGATGAGGCTCGCGGCCAGAGTCAGCGCGGCGACGGCCGTGACGACCGCCATGAAATCCGCGAGCAGGGAGTCAATCGTGTTCACGAGGTCCACGAGCGTGAACGTCTGCGCCGAGGGAACCGCCTGGCTGATGGTCTGCAACAGCGCGTCCGCCCGCGCGGGCGGCAGGCGCAAAGAGAAGATGTAGGATGGATGCTGGTCGCTGAGCCGCGACGCAAGGCTTTGATCGGCAAAGATCGGCGCACTGTTGAACGTATCGTAGTTCTGCAGATAGAAGCCGACGATGGTCACTGTCGCCTGTGAAGCGGCTGACCGGCCCGCGACGGTGAACCTCTCGCCGAGTCGCAGGTTCAGTGGCGCCAGGGAGGCGGCATACGGCATCACCACCGCCGTCCCGCCAATGTCACGTGGGGTCAGGTTGCGTCCGATCGCTGAGTCGTGACTCCCTTTGATGATGCGCACAGTTGGCAACGAACCTTCGTCTAGCGCGAAGCCTTCGACACCGCTGAGGTAATACTCCGCCTGGTAGCGGCCCAGGTTGCGCGTCGTCGGATTTTCGGGGGCTCCGCGCAGGTAGACCGCGAAGGGCGTCGTCTCGACTGCGATCGGGACAACCTGCGCGACGGCGTTGACGACGCTTGCCTGGACATCGGGAAGGCGACTCAGCGCGCTCTCCACCGCCTGCCGTTGTGTGTCCCGCGCCAGCACGAACGAATTGTACTTGACGAACGTGACGGGAACCGCTTGCAGCTCCGCGCGGGCGTATGCTCCCATGACGAGAACGACTCCCGTGCAGAACATGCCAATGAACACGACCATCAGCAAGAAGACCGAACGCAGGCGTGAGCGGCCGATATTGCGCAGCGCCATGCGGACGTGCGCGTTGGCTTTCGGCGGCGGATAGACCATCGTGGCGCATGTGAGCGTCACCAACAGGCACAGTACGCCGAGGGCCGGCGCGACCATGCGCGCGAGTGCGCCAGCAACCAGACACGCGCCGGCGACGCTGCCCGCAAGACAGCGCAGGCATGGTGGATGGGGAATGCGCGCGGCGGCCAGCGCCAGCGGCGTGAAGAGCAGACCTAGCGCGCAGAGGAAGCAGATGACGCCGCAGATGATGATCGCGGCGACGCTGAGATTGCCGAGAACCGTCAGGACGAGCAGGAAAAAGAGCGCAATGAGCGCCAAAAGGTAGGCGAGAGTGACGGTGGCCCGTCCGCGCGACGCCCCATCCGCTCGCCCATGCAGAATGGTCATTGGGCTGACCTGCCCAGCCCGCGCGACCGGCAACATGCCAAACACCCAGGTGGCGGCCCAGCCGACGAGCACGCCCGCGAGCAGCGGCGCCATGTCTATCGCGGAGGGCAAGCTCAGGAGGAACGTCCGCTCGATCATCCAACGGAATCCGCGACTGAGCAGAACACCCGCAATCGTTCCCACAAGCCCGCCGCTCAGGCCAATGAGCGCCGATTCGACGCCGAATATCAGGTAGAGTTGTCTCTGCCGGTAGCCGACTGCCTTCAAGATCGCGATCTCGGGCAGACGCCGTTGCAGCAGCGCATACATGGTGTTCTGGACGCCGACGCCGGCGATCAAGAGCGCCAGGAGCTCGACCGTCTGGAGAAAGATGCGGATGCCGCGCGCCTGGCCCTCGCTGTTACGCAGCGCGTCATCCGTCGTCGTGATCGAGGTTGCGAGCGGATCCAACGTCTCCAGCGCCAGCTTGGCGGTCGCGGCGTCGGAAACTGAGTGGTCAGGAACGTTCGCATAGACGGCGCTGTAGGTCGTCGGCGCGCTCTCGGCGCTAGGCAGCGCCTGATAGGTCGCGAGCGCGATGAACACCTTCGCGCCGTTGAAGAAGCCCACGTTGGCAACGACGCCGCCGACCGTAGCGTGTATGGTGTGGCCGTCGCGCACCACCACCTCGAGCGCTGATCCCACTCGCGCATGGAGTCTGGCGCTCAAACTCGACGTGAGAACAACCGACCCGGCGCGGAGCGCCCGCGCGAACGTCGCGTGCGCTGGCGCGACGAGCGTCGCCTTGCCCGTGAGCGGGAACTGCGCCGGATCAACCGCGTAGAGCGTATAGAGCTGACTTTGGTGACGAATAGTCGTCGCGGCCTGCTGCTCATAGGTGGCGGTGTAGTCGGTAATCACGTCCAGCGCGCGCAGGCGCTCCAGCGCGGCGACCTGATTCGGCGTGATGGGCGCGATGTCACTATGCACCGCGACATCGGCCCCGTTGCTCGCCTGGATATTGCTTGTCAGCGCGGCGCTGACCATGCCGCCGACGAGTTGTAATGCGACGAGCGCGAGGACACCAGCGGCCACGCAACCGGCCGCCAGCAGCGATCGCTGTCCGTCCCGTTTCAAGGAGCGCACGCCGTATGACCAGAACGTGCGCGGCATGGACAGGTTTATGGCAGTTTATTGCAGAGCGAGGTGAAGTCGCTCTGACTCCCCTTTTGCAAGGTGAGCGTCGCGGATTCACCGTTTACCGGTTGCTGCGTCGCGAGATGGATCGCGCCGTTTGACATGTTGCCGGCGAGCGACCCCTGGACGGACAAATGGTCGGTCGTCGAGGCTTGCAAGGCGAGATTGCCTGAGTTGATCGTTCCGAAGATGGTCCCATGCCCGGTAATCACCTCACCATCCTGGCGATTGCAGAGCATGCCCGTTCCGGTCAATTGGCCATTGTTATCCTGCGTCAGTGTCATGTACTCGGCGAATTGATGGCCGCCGGGCGAGGCGGTACCCTGGCCGTACCAACTACCCGCGGCGGAGGTTGAGCCGCCGCCACAGGCGGTGACGGCGAGTGAGGCGAGAAGGATTGCCGTGAGGAGGAGCCGGCGCGCAGTGGTCATGCTGATACCTGTCGCTTTCTTCACGTATGAGACAATCACGGAGCACGCTTGATTACTTGCAGTATATACATCATGTCAAGATGTACCGCGCCGCCAGACGGGGCCGCGCCGCTCGTACTCCATGCCTGCCTCGACGGCCTTCTCGATGCGCTCGCCAAAGTAGCGCTCGACGAGCCAGAGCGCGAGGTCCAGCCCGGAGGTGACGCCACCGGCGGAGACGAGGTCGCCGTCGTCCACTACACGCGCATCCATGATCCGCGCGCCGCTTGCCCGCAGGTCCGCGATGGCGCCGTGATGGGTGGTGGCGGGCCGGCCGGTGGTGAGTCCGGCGGCGGCGGCCAGCATCGCGCCGGTACAGACGGTGGCGATCACCGCGCCTTCGGTATGCAGGCGAACCAGTGCGGCGGGGATGACGCCGCTGGCCACCTCGGCGCGGACACCCTGAGGAGCGCGGCTATTCCAGCCGCCACCCGCGACCACCACCACATCCGGCCGCTCGCCCTCGCCCAACCGTCCGCTCGCCGACACATGGAGCCCGTGCGCCGCCGTGACTGAATCCGCGTCGTCCGCCGTCACCAGCGCGACTCGCGCGTCCGCGCCGGCCGCATCGGCGTTTTGCAGGACCTCGAACGGCGCGATGGCGTCCAGCTCGTCGAAGCCCGCGAAGATGACGATATGAAATAGCATGGCGCTGCCCTCTCTCATGGAGCATCAATCATCGCATTCGGCCAGCCTGAGTATATAGGCGCCATCGCAACTCGTGCTAGAATGGCGACGTGCGTAACCAATTGATGGGAAGCTCACATCGGTGGC
>DATEGV010000128.1:0-21476 GCA_035279925.1 Ktedonobacterales bacterium
CGTGATGATGTTGATCGCGCCGATGGCCGAGGAGGCCATGATGATCCACACGCCGAAGGTGAAGGCGTCCGCGCCGCGCGCCGTCTGGTCAGCTAGGGGCGCGTAGGAGGTCCAGCCGGTCTGCATGCCCTCGACGAACGGGATGAAGTTGAAGATCACGAAGCCCGCGAACAGCAGATGCCAACTCAGCGCGTTCAGCCGTGGGAACGCCATATCTCGCGCGCCGATCATTATCGGCAGGATGAAGTTGCCGAAGGGACCGACGATGGTCGTGAACATGGTCGCGATCATCAGCATGCCGTGCATGGTCACGAACGTGTTGTACGTCTCCGTCGGCACCAATCGCGAGCCGGGGAACATCAGGTTCGCGCGCATCAGCATCGCGATCAGCCCGCCCTCGGCAAGCATCACCAGCACCAGCGCCATGTACTGGATGCCGATCACCTTGTGGTCGGTGTTCCAGCGGAAATAGCGCAGGACACCCTCGCCTGGGCGCGTCTCCGCATAGATCTCCTCGTGGGTGAGGTCACGCCGCCCCAGCGCCCAGCGTATCGGCTCATTGAGCGCGCCCACGCCGGCCAGCCAGCCAATCACCAGCCCGCAGAAACCGACAAGCAGCGCCTGCTCGCTGGCCACTGGAAAGGGACCGTTGGGATTGTTGTCGTGGACGGAGAAGTGATTCGTCAGCCCCGCGGCGATGACGAAGCCGAGAAATCCGCCGATGACGCCCGTCAGGTGGCTGGGAATCAGCCGGAGCCAGAGCGGCTGCGCGGGGCGAGTCTGTCCGTGTACCGTACCCTCAACCATAACGTGTGCTCACTTCCTTGGAAGGCTGGCGCGGCGGGACCGAGGGAGAGCGATCCCAACCCGCGCGATGCGGGCGCTTCAGCGGGCGGGCGACGAGAGTGTCACGCGCCGCGCCCCGTCAACGGCGTTACCATGCGCCGTCACGAGCCTGACGGGGTTGGCGTCGTACACGGATTGGCAAGCGAATTGTCGCAAGGGAAAGTGACTGGCGGCGTCGAGTCGGGAAGCTGCCCCGGCATACCCGCTCCGCCGACGCCGAACGGCGTGCCCTTCGGCTGAGTCTGCACCCAGGTGTTGAAGTCACTCATCGAGACGACACGCACCGGCTCCTCCATATAGGCGTGGAAGAGGCCGCAGAGCTCGTAGCAGCGCACCTCGAAGTTGCCCAGCTTGTTGGGCGTCACGCGGATGTAGGTGAACGTGCCGGGAACGGCGTCCTCTTTCATGCCCCATTCGGTGACGGAGAAGGAATGGTCAACATCGAGCGAGGTGATCTTGAACAAAATCGGGACGTTGATCGGCACCTCAAGCGTCTCGCTCTGCGCGTAGCCGTATTGGGGATAGGTGAAGTTCCAGTTCCACTGCTCGCCGGTCACGTCAATGTTCATCACATGCGTGCCCGCCGCCGGGGCCGCGTCCGCGCGGTTGAGGAAGATAAGCCCCCAGGCGTAGAGCGCGATCACGAGGAGCACCGAGACGCCCACCCAGATGTACTGAATCTGGCGCGAGGCGCGCAGCGGCGGCCCATCCACCAGCGGCTGCGTCGGACTGCGGAAGTGCAGGTACGAGTATGCCGCGAAGACGATGACCAACGACCAGACGGGAGCCGCCAGGATGGTGAACAGGGCGAGCGTCACGTTGTAGTCGTTCATGCGATCCGAGCCGACGACCGGCAGCCCGCGCATGATCCGTGGGATGATGAACGTGAGGATGATGAGAATGATGGAGACGACAGCCCAGGCGATGGTGACGTTTCTGAAGCTGCCGGGTCCCCGCCGAGGGACAGCGCGCATACTCAACTCCCTTCGTACCGGCCTCGCCCATCGGCGCACACAGTGGCCGAGCGCGGACGCCGCCGAGGACTACCACACAGGCGCCGACCGCCCGCTATCCGACGACATCAAACGTGCCGTTCATGTACCCATTGGTGGACATCGGTCCGCCGAAGCCGTTGTAGTAGGTGCCGCAGGGATACTCGCACTGCCAGACGTAGTGGCCGGGACCGCCGACGTAGAACGAGAACGTCTCGACGATGGGGTCTTTAACCAGCCCGTTATCCGCGCCGGCGGTCACCAGGTCACCATTGTTCTTGACCAGCGGCACGTTCACGAAGAGCCAGGGCTGCTGGCTGCTGGGATCGCCGTGAATCGTGAAGGTGTGCGAGACGTTGTCGGCCGCGACGCGCGTCGCCGTCTGCCCGTTGATCGTGATCTGGTTGTTGATGGTGCCGCGCACGTTGGCGTAGAAGTCGTTGAGCAGGCTGCCGCCGCTGTCGTAGTTGGTGATCGTCATGGTCACTTCGCTGTTGGCGGGAACCACGATATTCGTGCTTGGCCCGTAGGTCACCCAGTCCTGGTGCGCGTCTAGCACTGGCACGCCGCTCGGCCGGATGAGCTTGTAATTGTGCTCGGCCTCCCATTGCGGCAGTGAGTCCGGTCCCTGCGGGAAGGCTTGCAGCGACACGGAGACATGTTTCATCGTGCCCGATGGCCCGCTCGCCGTGCCGTTGGCCTGCGCGTGTTGTGGCTGTTGATAGACCGCCAATTTGTTGAGGACGGCGCCGGTCAGCACGACGGCGCCCCCGCCAATCAGCACGAAGATGATGGCAGCCAAGTACTTGTTCATCACGCTACCCCTATAGCAAAGGTCTCGTTCCCGCGGGCCGGTGAAAATGTGGTCGCCGGCCCACTCTGGCCAACTCCTTACCTTCCGGGGCCAGAAGGCCCCTGCCTTCAGACATGGGGATGAATGATCCCTTGCCGTTGGGCGCCCAATGTCCTGTACTCATCGTGAACGGCGTGACGGTGGCGCCGCCAGCGCGAAAATAATCGGTCCTCAGGGCTGGATACCGTTCTCCGATAGCCTTGCCGAGAGGGACGCCTCGCAAGGGGGCGCCAGGTCGCGAGAAGCCCCGGCCCTTGGGCCAGGGGAGTTGTCACGGCTTGAAATGGGGATTCGGGCGTTCGAGATGCTCGGGCGGAATGTCCTCGCGCGTCTCCGGCGTCGCCGTAGGCTCCGCGTTCTCCGGGAGATTCGAGTGGGCCCGCGTGCGCAACACCTCATGCTGGCTATCGGACTGCGTGTCCGCGCTGGCAGGCGGCGCGATCGGCTCGACGGAGATCGGGCGGGCGCCGGCGACGGGCACATTCTGTGTCTGCACGTTCTCAGGGTCATTGTTCTCCGCGCCCGCGCGCTGGAGAACCTGCCGCGCCAGCTCCACGCGCCCCGTCGCGTCCACTACGACCATCACCACCTCCCAATCCACCTGGATGGCGTCGCGCTCCATGTCGGGAACGCCGATGTCCTTGAGGGCCTGGACGAGGTCGCCATTGGGCACAGGCGCATCACCCAAGAGACGGGCTAGCAGGCCGCCCGCGATATAGCGCGTGCCGGCCACCGCGCGCGCCTCGCCCAGTCGCGTGAGGAACGCTTGATCGTCGGCGCCGATGGTGACATGGCCCTCATCCGTGACATTCGTCTGGCCCGGGGCCGTGTTTCGCTCGGCGCGGAAGAGCACACCAACCTGTGGCGTACTGAAGCCCGCTTCCTGTAGAATTGTGACGGCGCGTTCCGCCGCCGTGCGCGTGGGGAAGAGACCGCTGAGATACTCCGCCATGTGGCGCCTCCTTGCCGAGTCAGGGTTCGGGGGAACAGTTGTTGAGCGTTCGGGGATGCGATATCATCCGTCGCCCTGCCGTGATGGGAGCGCAATGCCGCATGCTCCGTGCCACCGTTTTTGAGCCGCCGCGCCCGCGATTTGGCCGTCTCGCGCCTACCAGGGCGTGTTTGGGAAACGCCTGAATTCATGCGCCGCAACGCCCGCTCGATGCGCCCGATTTGACACCGTTCACCGCCCGCGACACGGTGCTCCTGCCTCGTTCGCGCCGCCTCTCCCTCGCGGAAGACCGCGAGTGGTCCGCGCTGACGATTCATCCCCTCGCCCCACCCGACGCCGCCGACGCCCGCTGGCTCGCGGAGACGGTCAATCGCGCGGTCGCCGGGAGTCCTCATGTCACCGTCACACCCATCAGCGACGGAGCCCTCATGGTTCGCACGCCACGGGAGCGTCTGGCGGCTGTCACGCGCGCCCTCGCCGCCGCGTTCTCTGCTCAGTCCGGGGGGGGTGGGGTGTCCTCATGCCCCCGCCCCTTCCCCTTCCGATAGGTTCGTCCCATCTCCTTGAACAACGGAGCGGAACATGAGATGCTGAGGCCGCGCGCGGTGGACGCGCGTCTCTGCCCACCGGCGACGGCGCCGGCGTGGCGCGCGACATTGGCCAGACGGAGGCAGCGGGCATGCGGCGAATCTGTGTCTTTTCCGGCTCCAACCCAGGCGTCCGCGAGGAGTATCGGCAAGCGGCAACCGCGCTGGGGCGTGAGCTTGCCGCGCGCGACCTGGAACTCGTCTACGGCGGAGCCAGCGTCGGCCTGATGGGCGCGGTGGCCAGCGCCGCCCTCGCCGCCGGTGGCAAGGCGTGTGGAGTGCTGCCGCGCGGCCTCTTCCGCCGCGAAGTCGCCCACGCCGGCCTCACGGAGCTGCGCGAAGTCGGCAGCATGCACGAGCGCAAAGCCCTCATGGCGGATCTCGCTGATGGCTTCATCGCGCTCCCCGGCGGCTACGGCACCTTCGACGAGCTCTTCGAGATCGTCACCTGGGCGCAGATCGGCATCCACGAAAAGCCCATCGGCCTGCTCAACATCGCCGGCTACTTCGATCCCCTGCTCGCGCTGGTGGCCCACGCCGCGCGCGAAGGCTTCGTTCCGGAGCAGCAAGCCTCGCTGCTTATGTGCGAGACCGACCCCGCCGCCCTGCTGGATCGCTTCGCCGCGTACACCCCACCCGCGCACACCAATAAGTGGTCCGAGCTACCCCCCGAGCCATAGCGATCATGGGGCGGAGCGCCGCCGCTCGCTCTCCTCTGGCGGGCGCACGGCCCGAAAAAACACGAAAAACATCACCGTGTTGATCGCCTGCAACACCGCGCTAATCTCGAACGGCAGCGCCAGCGCCACATGGTCGAAGAGATACCCCGCCGCCGTTGGGCTGACGGCAGACGCCGCCTGCGACGGCAGATTCGAGAGCGCCGCCACCGAGCCGCGCTCCTCCGGCGCCACCACGCCCATCACATACGACTGCCGCAGGGGTAGACCCATGCGTTGCGCCAGCATCCGCAGCAGATAAAACGCGCCGGCCAGCCAGAACGTCGGCGCCAGCACCATCGGCACGATCAGCACCGCTTGCAGCGCCCGGCTCACCGTGATCGCCCGCACGACCCCCAGCCACGCCGCGAACCGCGCCGCCACCAGATTCGAGACCATCGCCGCGAGATTGATCACCGCGAAGAGCGGCCCCACCACATCCGCGCCCGCCCCATAGCGACGAAAGAACCAGTAGGTGATGAACGGCCCGAAGAAGCCGACCGCCAACCCATTCACCGTGTTGGTGGCCCAGAGACGGTACAGGATTGGTCGCGTCCGCGCCGAGAGACGCAGGCGTGGCCGGCGCCACCGCCGCCCGGAGATCGGCGCCGCGGCGGGGACGGGATCGCGCACGGTGCGCGTCTCACGCACTGGAATCGCCAGTATCCCCGCCAGCAACGCCATCACTGCCAACACGACGAACGAGAAGCGATACGGCGCCAACCCATGCGTCACCGGCAGGCCGAAACGCCCAAGGATACCCGGCAGCACCGTGAGGGGACCGCTGCCGATCAGGGCGCCGAGCGAGGAGGCGAACGCGATCCGCCCAAAGAGACTGTTACGGTGTCGCGCGGAGACGGCGTCGGCGAGCAGCGCCTGTTCCGCCGGCTGATACGGTCCGACCGTGCCCGCTCCGGCTCCGGCCCCGCGCCCAAACGAGCCGAGCGCGGCGAAGATGAAGATGAGCGCGCCGACGCGCGACACGGCGAAGACGAGCGCCGCCACCGCCGCCAGCCAGGGAATCACGACGATGAATATCTTGCGTCCCACGCGGTCCGAGAGGATGCCGATCAGCGCCGTCATCGCCGCCGAGGCCAGCGCGACCACCGCGAAGAGCGCCCCCAGCGCGAAGCCGTTGTACCCGATGAGAGCTAGATAGATCGGCGTGAGCACGCCGGCCAGCGCCCGCGTGGCGCTCATGCAGACTCGCGCGGCCAGCAGGAATCCCATATCGCGCGTGGTCCAGCTTGGCCAAAAATTGTCGCGCGCTCGCCGCCAGCGACTTGCCCTCGGCGCGGCGGATGGCGGCTGAGCAGCCTGAGCGCCGGGCGCCTCAGCCTCCTTGTCCGCGGCGTCGGTTCGCTTCATCCAGGCGATACCTCAGTGGGATATGGTGACTTCATGATGGCCCAGACCGGCGCGACATCTCCCTGCTGGACCCGTCCGGCCATTTCCGTTCTTGGGCGGCCCGATGAGAAGGATAGGACCGGATGGTACGTTTGGGGGCTTGCGCCTCACGGTGAGTCTGGTATACTACCCTCTGGAACATTTGTCCAAACGCAGCAGCGTGTAGAGCGTGGGGCGCTGGCCCCATGTTTAGGAAGGATAGTCCCGTGATGGCGCGTCAAGACCACTCTGGTCCGAATGAGCCTGCTCACGACCCGGAGGCTTCGCCCTCCGCCGCCGAGGATGCGTCCTTCGATGTCTCCAATATGCAGACGATGATCCTCGTATCGCCCGCCCTGGCCGGCAGTATCGCCGTACAACGCAGCCAGCTCGCCCTCAAGCATCTGCGCCACGCCGAGCACCTGCGCGTCGTCGCCAGCGGCGTGCTGGATCAGTTCGAGGCCGGCTCCCTCGCCTTGATGGGCGTGCTGGAAGAGTGGCAGACGTTGAGCCAGGTGGCCCGCCGCACACGCGAGCAAGCGACGCGGTTCAACGCGCTTGGACAGGAGCTGAGCCGCTGGGAACTGGAGCTCTCGCGCCAGTGGGACGCCCTCGCCGACCTGCATCGCGAGGCCACCAACCACGAAGTCTCCGCGCGTCTGCTGACGGAGCGGGCGAGCTAATTGTCAATCTGAGTCACCTCGCCGCGAGGGAGACACCCCATGGACACCCTGCGCAGCCTCTACGCCTACAACGCCTGGGCCAACGCGCGCGTCTTCGCGGTCTGCCGCGATATTGACCAGCCGCGCCTGGAAGCGCAGGCGCCTGGAACCTATGGCACCATCGCCAGGACGCTCCAGCACCTCGTCGTCGTCGAAGACGCCTACATCCACATGTTGCTCGGCGACTCCCTGGAGCGTGTCGAATCACGTGAAGATCACGATGTTGGCTGGTTCGCGGACCGTTCCGCTCAGCTTGGGCGCGAGTACCCGGACCTGCTGGCGAACGCCGGAGAGAGCTTCTACGCGGACGCGCTGGTCATCCCCTGGTTCGACTTCACGCTCACCAAGCATGATGGACTGCTCCAGGTGTTGAGCCACTCCGCGCAGCACCGCGCGCAGGTGCTCTCGATTGTGGGGGCGCGTGGACAAGAGGTCCCCGATCTGGATTACGTCCTCTACGTCGAGGAGCAGGCGGCCGGCAAGAGTGGGGAGCGCGCATGACGACACGAGCCACCGGAACATTCACCATTGATAGCTGGGAACCGCGGTTATACGACGAGGCCGAGGGCGCGACCCTCACCCGCACGCGCGTTACCAAGACGTTTCGCGGCGAGATCGAGGGCACGAGCACGGCGGAGCTGCTCATGGCGTCCGCCGGTGAAGGCTCGATGGCCTATGTCGGCTTCGAGCGCATCGCCGTCTCCATCATCGGCCACGCCGGCACGTTCGTCCTGCATCACAACGCCATCGCCTCGCGTGACGGCCAAACCGCCACCTGGACCGTTCTCCCACACTCTGGGACCGGCGCGCTCCAGGGTCTGCGCGGCGCGGCGCAGATCGTCAGCGAGCCGGACGGCGGCCATACGTTCATCCTCGACTACGATCTCGACTGATGGAGGCATATGATGAGCAAAGTGTTCTTTAGCGTTGGCATGACTCTCGACGGCTTTATCGCCCCCGCGGGGATGGAGATGGAACACGCCGCTGACCCGACCTACAAGGATTGGGCCAAGCAGTGGGAACGGCTCCAGGCATGGATATTTGAGCAACGATTCTTCCGCGAGAACCTCAAACTCGGCGAAGGTGGTGAGACCGGCCAGGACAACCGCATCCTGGAGGAGACGTTCAACCGCACCGGCGTGAGTATCATGGGCAAGCGCATGTTCGAGGGCGGAGAAGCCTTCTGGCCGGAGGAAGCCCCCTTTCATACACCCGTCTTCGTCTTGACCAACACGGTCCGCGCGCCCTGGGAGCGCCCAGGCGGGACGACATTCCACTTCGTCAACGATGGCATTGAGAGCGCGCTGCGCCAGGCGCGGGAGGTCGCCGGTGGCAGAGACATTCGGATTGCCGGGGGAGCCAACGTCATCCTCCAATATCTCAACGCGGGCCTGGTTGACGAGTTCTCCATCGCGCTGGCGCCGGTGTTCTTCGGCGAGGGAATCCGGCTGTTCGAGGGGATAGACCAGCAAAAGGTTGGGCTGTCACTCGTGGAGGCTCCGCACTCGCCACTCGTCACCCACCTGCGATACGACGTCACCGCGCGTTGAGGGACGGTGGGAAGCCGCCTTCCCATTGCTGAACTGGAACGTCTGTACTATACTATTCGCACGGGGATGGGCGAGACGCTCTCCCCGCGGTCAGCCCGAAATGCGGCGCCGCTCTCTTCCACATGAAGGGGGCGGCGCTTTTTTTCGCGTGCGGCTCCGGTAGAGCGTGGCGCGTATGGAACAGGAATGCCGCAGATGAACAAACGGACCGATATACGCAATGCGGACGATACCCGCGACGGAGATGACGAGGAGCGCGACGCGGCGCTGGCTCCCAGACACTTCGCGCTGAGCGCCTGGACCCTCAACCCTGAGCAGTGGGCGTTCGTCGCATGCCCGCGCCGCTTCTGCTTCTTCGTCGGCGGCATCGGCAGCGGCAAGACCTACGCAGGCGCGGCCCGCGCGGTGGCCCGGATGCGTGACTACCCGAAGGCGCTCGGCCTCATCGGCGCGCCCACCTACGCCATGCTGCGCGACACCACCATACGCGCGTTCCTGGGCCTGCTGCCCGCCAAGACCATCGCCATCCACCACAAGTCGGAGAACCGCATCGTCCTTGACACCGGAGCCGAGGTGCTCTTCCGCTCGTTGGATGAGCCGGATCGCCTGCGCGGCTTGAATCTGGGCTGGTTCTGGCTGGACGAGGCGCCTCTCTGCGGCTACTACGCATGGGAGGTGCTCAAGGGTCGCCTGCGCCAGCGCGGCGTGCCCACCGCCGGCTGGGCCACCGGCACTCCCCACGGCCGCGACGGCTACTACCGCGACTTCGAGGTCGCGCGGCGGCCGACACACGCGCTTTTTCGCGCCTCAACCTACACCAACCTCCATAATCTGCCGTTCGGCTACATCGAGGAGCTTGGCTACACCGGCGCCTTCGCCGAGCAGGAGATCGAGGGCCGCTTCACCGCCTTCGATGGCCTGGTCTACACCTTCGACGCCACCCCCGCCGGCCACCTGCGCGACGCGGCGCCCGACGCGACCTGGCAGGATGTCATCGGTGGCATAGACTGGGGCTACACCAACCCGGCCGCCGCGCTCGTCTTCGGGGTGGATGGCGACCGCCGCGCCTGGCAGCTCGCCGAGTTCTATCAGCGGCGCGCCTCCCTGGAGGAGTCGCTGCTCCCGGCCATCGTCGCGCTGACCCGCCGCTACGGCGTGCGCCGCTGGTATTGCGGCCCCGACGAGCCGGAGCATATCGAGGCGCTGGCCGCCGCCCTTACCCGCGAAGGACTTGCCTGCCGCGCGCTACGCGCCGACAACGCCGTGCGCCCCGGTATCCAGACGGTCACGAGCCTACTGGCCCCGCGCGATGACGGCACGCGCGGCCTCTACGTGTCGCCGTCCTGCGTCCACACCATCGCCGAGTATGGCAGTTACCAGTATGCCAGCCGCGATGGCGACCAGCGTGATCCCTCAGAGCAGCCGATCAAACAGAACGACCACGCCCTCGACGCGACGCGCTACGCGCTGCACACCGCCCTCAGCCAGAGGCGCGGCGTCAACGCCTACCTCGGCCGGATGCGCCGGCGCGAGACACCGTCCGTGGACAGCGCGCCACGAGATGGCGCCTGAGCAGCCGTCGCCACGTGTCCGCGCACAGAGCGGCCCGGCCGTCCGCCGAATGGCCTCTCAGATACCGTGGCGGCCATTGACGCGCGCTCGCTCGTGTGGTACAATACTTCACAAAATGAAGTGTTGCCTCGCGGTCTTCAGAAAGCGACGATATCTATGGCTACAGAAACCACCACCACACGCCTGCCTGCCGCAACCACCCTCGGCGCGGCCCACCTGACGGTCGCCGACCTGCCACGCGCCCTCGCGTTTTATCGCGACATCCTCGGCTTCACCGCCGTGGAAACGGCGACCGGCTCCGTCACGCTCAGCCCAAACGGCGCGACCGCGCCGATTCTGACGCTCACGGAGATTGCCGGGGCTCGCCCGAAGCCGCCGCGCACGACGGGGCTGTATCACGTCGCCATCCTGCTGCCCACGCGGCTCGATCTTGGCCGGACGCTGCGCCGCCTCGTCGAGTCGGACTACCCGCTCCAGGGAGCCTCCGATCACCTCGTCAGTGAGGCGCTCTACCTCGCCGATCCCGACGGCAACGGCCTGGAGATCTACCGTGACCGTCCGCGCGAGCAGTGGCGCTTCTCCGGCGACCAGATCGCGATGGACTCTCTGCCGCTGGACCTGCGCGCGCTGCTCCGCGAGGCGCTCGCCGATGGCCAGGAATGGGCCGGCATCGCGCCGGGAACGCGCATCGGCCATGTACATTTGCAGGTGGCCGACCTCGATCGCGCCATCAGCTTCTATCGCGACACGCTGGGCTTCGACCTGATGGCGCGCATGGGTAACAGCGCGGCGTTTCTCTCGGCGGGCGGCTACCACCATCATATCGGTTTGAACACGTGGGGAACCGCCGGCGCTCCGCAGGCGCCCGCGGACGCCGTGGGGCTGCGCTCCTTCGATATCCTGCTGCCGGATTCCGCTGATTTCCCGGCGGTGGCCAACCGCGTCGGCGCCGGCGTGACCAGTGCTGGCGCGTTCGAGACGCGTGATCCGTCCGGAACCGTCGCTCGGCTGCTCACGAATAACTAGTCGCCACTCGCCTCCGCACCGCACGGCTGATATACTGTCGGTGTGGAGGCGACGATGGCGGAGATGGATCAGGGCATCAAGCGGCTGCTGCAGACGCATCCAGCCGATATCCTCACACTGGCGTTGCCCGGCGTCGAATACCTAGAGCCGATGCCGGCAGAAGTGGCGACGGAGCCACAGCTGCTGATGGACACGCTCTTTCGTGTGCGCTACGAGGGTGTCGAGTGCGCCGTGAACGTCGAAGCGCAGCTCTATCCCGACGCGACGATGCCGCGCCGCTGCTTCGAGTACGGCTCGCGCGTCAGCGTTGTCCATGGCTTGCCCGCGCTCTCTGTTATACTATGGCTGGAGCGCCGTGGCGCGGTACCCAGGCCACCGTACGAGATGCGCGTCGGCTCCTGGCTGCAGGCGACCTGGCAGTTCATTAACATCGAGGTGTACGAGTTGTCGGCGCGCGACGCGCTTGAGAACGCGCATCCTGGCCTGTTGCCGCTCGTGCCGTTTATGCGCGGGTCAGACCTCACCGTGATTGAATCGGCGGCGCGCATCGTCAAGGAGCGATCAGCGGCGGGGGAGGCGAGTGAGCTGGCGTCGCTGCTTGCGGTCTTTGGCTCTCGCCAATATGGTAACGACGCCAT
Source organism: Ktedonobacterales bacterium (assembly GCA_035279925.1). GTDB lineage: Bacteria > Chloroflexota > Ktedonobacteria > Ktedonobacterales > JADMIN01 > DATEGV01. The sequence continues at coordinate 11,841 of DATEGV010000128.1, forward strand.
GCGCGCGTTGATACGGAGGCTCTTCATGTCCACTGAAGTTCTGGACACCTCACCGCTCTACCGCGAATGGGTGGAGAAGGCGCAGGCCGAGGGCATGGCTAAGGGGATTGAAGCGGGGAAGGTTGTAGGGATGGCTGAGGGGGAGGCTGAAGGGATCCGTGTAGCCGTACGGGCAGTGCTCGAAGGGCGCTTCCACACGCTCGACGCGGAGCTAATGGCCGCTGTGGACACCGCGTCTATGGACGCGCTGCGAGACACCCTACGCCACATCACGTCGGACTCACTGGATGAGATACGCGAGCGATTGCGCCAGCGAGCCGAGTAGGAGACTCCCCACACATGACCATCGCCGACCGGCCCGCGACCGCGACGAAACTCGTGCGCGGAGCCTGCCCGCACGACTGCCCCGATACCTGCGCCGTCGTCACCGAGGTGCGCGATGGAACCGCCGTGCGTTTCAGCGCGCAGCCGGAGCATCCGGTCACGCAGGGATGGCTCTGCGCCAAGGTGCGCCCATACCTTGAGCGCGTCTACCACCCCGAGCGCCTGCTCTACCCGATGCGACATGTGGGACCCAAGGGCGGCGGCGAGTGGCGGCGCATGAGCTGGGATGAGGCCATCGGCGAGATCGCGGACCGCTGGCGGCGCATCATGGCGGAAGACACCGCCGCCGCGATCCTCCCCTACTCCTACAGCGGCACGCTCGGTCTGGTCCAGCTTGCCGCCTGCAATGCGCGCCTATGGAACCGTATGGGCGCGAGCGGCCTGCAACGCTCGATCTGCGGCGCGGCGGCCGAGCGCGCCGTCCAGGCAACCTATGGCGCGCGTCTGGCGCCCGATCCCGCGGACCTGCTCCACAGTCGGCTTGTCATCCTCTGGGGCCACAACCCCGCCAGCACCGGCCCGCATCTGATGCCGTTCCTACGCGAGGCGCAGCGACAAGGCGCCTATGTCGTCGTGATTGACCCGCGCCGCACGCTCACCGCGCGCTCCGCCGACGAGCACATCCAGCCGCGCCCGGCCACCGACGCCGCTCTCGCGCTGAGTCTGACACATGTTCTCTTCGCGGAAGGACTCCACGATGAGGCCTGGCTGGAGGCGCATAGCGTCGGCTGGCGCGACCTGCGCGACCGCGCGGCGGACTACCCGCCGGAGCGCGCGGCGGCCATCACCGGCGTTCCGGCTGACACAATCATCGCTCTCGCGCGGCGTCTCGGCGCCACGAAGCCCGCCCTCGTGAAATTCGCGGACGGCGTGCAGCGCCACGGTAACGGTGGCCAGACGGCGCGAGCGATTGCCTGTCTGCCAGCGATTGTGGGACAGGTGGGCGTGCGCGGGGGAGGGCTTGCCTACAGCACGAGCGACTACGTGCGCTGGGACGCCGAGGCTCTCGGGCATGCGAGCGAATGCCCACCGACGCCGCGCAGCGTGAACATGAACCGCCTTGGAGCCGCGCTGCTCGGCGAGGTGAGCGACCCGCCCATCCGCTCGCTCTACGTCTACTGCGCCAACCCCGTCACCTCCGCGCCCAACTCTGCCCGCACCATCCAGGGACTCCAGCGCGACGACCTGTTCACGGTCGTTCACGAGCTGTTCCTGACGGACACCGCCCGCTATGCCGACATCGTGCTGCCCGCGACGACCCAACTCGAGCACGCGGACCTGCACAAAGCATACGGACACCGCAACCTCCAATACAACGCGCCGGCCATCGAGCCGCTGGGCGAGGCCAAGAGCAACTGGGACGTGATGCGTCTGCTGGCACGGGCGATGGGATACGAAGAATCGTGGCTGCGGCAATCGGCGGATGAGGTCATCGCGGAGATTCTGGACGCGACGCGGGCGGCGCACCCGGTGCTGGCGGGCGCGACGTTCGACCGGCTCCAACAGGAGGGAACAGTTCCTCTGGTGTTCGCCGCCGAACATGACGTGCCGTTCGCGGACGGGCGCTTCCCCACGCCCTCCGGCAAGGTGGAGCTACGGTGCGAGGCGCTGGCCGCGGAGGGGCTGGACCCGCTCCCGGACTACACGCCGCCGGCAGAGTTCCAGTCGCGGCGCGCGGACGACGACCGGCTCGTGCTGATCACCGGCGCGTCGCACCACTTCGTCTCCAGCAGCATGGCCAACGTGCGCAGCGTCGCGGCGAAGGAGGGGACGCCGTACATCGAGATCAACCCGACGGACGCCCAGGCGCGCGGGGTCATTCACGGGCAGCAGGTGATCGTCGGCAACGAGCGCGGGTCGTGCCGGCTGCGCGCGGTGGTGACGGAGAACGTGCCGCCGGGGGTCGTCGTCTCGCCCAAGGGCCAGTGGCAGTCGCTCGCGCCGGACGGCCGCAACGTCAATTGGACAACCTCGGACGCGCTGGCGGATCTCGCCGGGCAGAGCACGTTCCACAGCAACCTGGTGAGTGTGCGCCCAGCCGAATAGCCTCAGGCTGGTGGCGTATCGGATGTGTCATCGCTTGATGGGGCGGAGAGCGGCTCGCCGGCCACGCGCAGCGCCTCCGTGAGGGCGAGCGCGAGACGGTGCGGGTTGGCCCGCGTTGCGTACCTATTCCTCCGGCCCATTCACGAGCGCCAGAAACGCTGAAGCGCGTAGATACTCAATGCCGTCATGGATATGGCGGCCAACGGCGTCGGCTGGTGGAAAGTCCGACGTGTTTTCGGACACCACATACTGCGCGTCCGCTTTGCGCGCGGCGGCCCAGATCGGCATGTCCCACTCGTCGTCAAGCGCCGCCCAGGCTGGTGGATACGGCGGCAAGGGATCCACGAGCTTGAAGGTCGTCAGCAAGATCTCCATCATCATTTTCGCGGCGTGGCCGCAGCGATCTTGATTCTGTCGCGAGAGATCAGGCGTGGGGCCGGCAGTGCTCACATGCTCGATCCAGTGCCAGGTCAGCACACGGTTGAGTTCGGCGATGATCCAGGGCGACCAATATCCCTCAAAGAGGTCAAGTTGGGCCGCCTGCTGCAGATCGCGACGTGTCTGGTACCCGAAGAGCGCACTGGTGTCTATGACCGCGCGGATGCTCACGGCCTCTCCTCTCGCGAATTACCGCGCGGTAGCATGCTCATCAGTTCGCGGCGCGCGAGCCCAGGGCAGACGACCGGGACGCGCTCGCGACAGCTCCTCCAACTGGTCTGGGCTCATCCCTGCATCAGACCCTAGACCCTCTGTCTGCTGATGAACGCGATCACTTGCTTGCAATTCGCGCACCACCTGAGTCTGTTGAATGCGTTCCAATTCTGAGATCGGGATCATCATCCGATTGCCGTGCATCTCATGACTTAGAGCGAGTTTTCGTACCAACGCCTTCATCGTATTCACTGAGCCAATGCCGAGGAGCTCCGCGGCCTGGGTGGTCGTCACGAGGTGATCATTTTCCAGTTCGTGGAGCGCATGTCGCGTAGATTGGACAACCTCGTCCAGGTTGCCTCCCTGAGCGTGCATAAGAATCTCCTCCAGAGCCTCGCGCAGCCTGGCGATGACCATAGTCCACTCCCCATTTGCCCAAACACTCCCTCGACCTCAATACATGTAGACGCTTTATCACGCGCACATGTACGATTCGTTCTAAAGCGTGTCACTATTTATCACATTTGTCAATAGCGGCAAGTGGGCAGTCTCGTGGTCAAGCCTCAGACTGGTGGCGTATCGGATGTGTCATCGCTTGATGGGTCGGAGAGCGGCTCGCCGGCCACGCGCAGCGCCTCCGTGAGGGCGAGCGCGCCGTCGTAGAGCGGGCGGCCCAGCACCACGCCATCCATCCCCACCCGCGCCAGCCGGCGAATATCCGCCAGTGAGATGAACCCGCCGGCGGCGATCAACGTCGTCTCCGGCAGCGCAGCACGCGCCTGTTCAAGCGCGGGGAACCGCTGGGCGTCGGGCTCGCCATCGCCGCTCACGTTCGCGAGTATGAGCGTGCGCACGCCCGCGTCCGCCATGCGCCGGGCGACATCGAGCGCGGACTCGGAGGCCGAGGGCAGCCATCCCGCCACCGTCAACTGACCGTCGCGCGCGTCCACCGAGACGGCGATCCGCTCGCCCCAGCGCGCCAGACTCTCCGCCAGTAGAGGACCACGCGCCGCCACCTCCGCGCGCACGATCACCCGCGCCGCGCCCGCCTCGAACGCCGCCACGACATCCGCCGCCGTCCGCACGCCCCCGCCGAACTGGACCGCCAGCCCCGTCTCCGCGATGATCCGCGTGAGGAGGTCGAGATTCCCTGCCCCGCCGCGCAACGTCCCGTCCAGGTCTATGAAGTGGAGCCAGGTGGCGCCATCCGCGCGCCAGCGACCGGCAATCGTCGCCGGATCATCGTCCATGAGTTGTGGCTGTGCGGACGCCTCATCCGCTGAGCGCACACAGTGGCCGCGCAGAATATCCAGCGCGGGATAGATGGTCAGCGGCATAGCGGCGCTCCTGGATGGGCAGAGTGATCGTACATCAAGGGGTTAGGGTTACGGTTCACACAGAGTCAAAGGGAGTTTAAACGGAGTCACACAGGGACGGATAGCGTACGGTTCACGCAGAGTTAGAGGGAGTTTAAACGGAGTCACACAGGGTTGTGTTGAGTGTCCTCACCCCCCTGCGAGAGGGCAGGGGGTGAGAGTATATCAAGGCACGGCCGCGAACATCAACCTATCTCCAAACAAACTCTGCGTGACTCCGCGTGACTCCGCGTGACTCTGTGTGAACCGTCCCTTCTCTCACGTTGCGAGGCTTCGCGGTGTGACAACGGCGAAGCCCCCCATCCAGGTTGGACGAGGGGCCTTCTGGCTCCCCCTCTCCTTGCGGGAGAGGGGGCTGGGGGGTGAGGTCTACCGGTAGCCGCCACCGCCGTCGGTGGGCGGAGGCCCGTAGCGCGGCGGTTGCGGTCCGCCGGAGCCGCCACCGGGGTAGCCGGGGCCACCCTGGCCGGGATTGTCCACAATCTCCTCTTCGGTGCGATACACCTCTTCGGCGATCGGCGTCACCTGGCCCGTGCGGTTATCACGAGCGAAGATGTCGCGCTGCACCACCGTCGAGCCAGCCGCGCCGGCCGCTCCGCCGATGTTCGCGGCGTCGGCGTTGACCATCACCGTGTCCACCTCTTCGATGGTGACCGGATCTTCCTGCTTGCGGCGGCGCAGGAGCAGCAGCAGCAACAGCAGGAGGAGCAGCAACAGCAGCAGGCCAATCAGGCAGTAGATGATGAGCCACGCGCCCTTGGGTGGCCACGTCGGCGGCCAGGGCAGCGGCGGATTCGGATTCGGCGGCGCGATGGTGGCCGTCGGGACCGGCGCCGTCGTCGCGGTGACGGTCGGTGTCGGCGGCACAGCCACATTCACCGTGAGATTCGCCTGCGCGTCCAGCGTCGAGGTGTTCTTGCCGCAGGTTCCCTGTGGCTCGACAGCGCGCACGATGATCGTCGCGGTGGCCGTCTCGTTGGGCGCGTTGAATGTCACCGTGAAACTGCCGTCCGGGTTCACCGGAACCGTCTGCACCTCGGTGTCGCAGCCGGCTGTACCGCCGTATGAGACGTCCGCCGTGCCGCCGCCGGGTAGATAATTCGCGCCAGTGACCGTCACTTGCTGGCCGCTAGTGACGGGACCGGAGACGGTGATCGCCGGTGGATTCGCGCTGACCACGGTAAACTGCGTGGAGGCGGTGTGGCTGCCGGTATTGTCAATCGCGCAGATCGTGTACGTGCCCTGCGCCGTGGCCGGCCACTGGAAGCGAATCGTCACGATCTGATTGGAGCCGACCGTGCCGGTCGCGCCGGTGATCGAGATATCGCCGGAGCCGCAGGACGTTCCCGTGGTATAGGCGACGCTCACGGTATCGCCCACTGGGAAGCCGTTGCCGGTCAGCGTGACGTACGCGCCTACCGGGCCAGAGCCGGGCGAGACGGAGACGCCCACGCCGCCGCCGCCCGCGAAGACGGTCGGGACGGTGAAAAAGACGAGGAGCGCCAGCAGCGGGAGTACAACGGCGAGCCTCGCGCGCAGCCGCCTTCGCGGTCCGCGTCCCTCAGCCATCGCAGCTCTCTCCCGTGCGGGTGTCGGAGCGTTCAGGGTGTTCGACATGAACCGCGGAGCCTCCTTCCAACTGCCAGTGATGGGCGCCCCATTCCTGGCCCGATCTCAGCCGTGCGCGGCCAGCGCACTCAGCCAGATCGGTTTCACACAATGGATAACATGCGGGGAATACCGGGCGAGTGTAGCACTGCGCCGGTTGCCTGTCAACGCGCCAGGACCTCCCACGCCGCGTCCTATGGGATCGCGCGTGGTTGCGCCGCTGAGCAGGCGAGCGATGAGGATGAGGCGCGCATGGGCGCTCTCGTCCCTATCTCTCTAACGAACGAGCGCCCCATCAGTATTGCGGACTGGTCCATTAACCACTATGGGCTGATTCCTCGTGTCGTATACTGAGAGTGAGTGACCCGTGACCGCCGGGATGGCGCGACGTGGGCATGGTCACGGAGAGAGAAGGCATGGCAAAAGGCGAGCGCATGAGCGATGGACCCTCCGGCGAGAGGGCGACGCGCGGCGCCACTGGGAAGGCTGGACGAACCAGCCACACGACATCTTCGCACGCGAAAACCACACATCCAGCGCACACGGATGCGGGCGCTCACGCGGCGTCGCCCGTTCCTCCGGGCTATCTGGGCGTCTCCGCCGCCCCGACGACCGTGCCGACCTGGAAGCGGCGTCTCTATATTGACCGCCCAGCCGACCTGCGCGCCGTCGCCGAAGAGATCGCCGCGACGGCCGTCCTCGCGATAGACGCGGAGTTCGCGCAGACGCGGATACGCGCCGCCGACGAGCCAGCGCACCGGCTCGCGCTGCTCCAGCTTGCCTGCGACAACGAGCAGCGCGCCTCCTACGTGATAGACGCGCTGCGGCTGACGGACCTCTCGCCACTGCTGCCCGCCTTCGAGAATCCCGGCACGCTCAAGCTCTTTCACGGCATCAGCGCGGATGCGCGCGTGCTGGCGGCGCGTGGTCTGGAGGCGCGCAGTACGCTGGATTTGGAGGCGGTGAGCCGTTCGATCTTCGGCCAGCGCGAGACGGGGCTGCAAACGATGCTGCAACGCGCCGGCGGTGTTCGGCTGGATAAGAGCCTGCAACGCGCCGACTGGTCGCGCCGCCCCCTCACGCCCGCGATGGTCGCCTATGCCGCGCGCGACGCCGAAATGACGCTGGTGCTCTACGGCTGGCTGCGGGAGAACTATCCGTGGGCGGTGGCGCTGCACGAGACGCCCGCCGACGATCCGCCGCCGGTGGTCGCGGAGTGGATTCTGCCGTACCTGGAGGGCGCGCGGCCCCGGCCCGTGGCGCTGGCCGTCGCGGAGGCGCGCATCGCGAATAATCTGCCGCGCCAGCTTGAGGACGTGCGCGCTGCCCTGCTCGCCGTGCGCCATCCCAACCAGCGCGCCCGTGTAATGCGCGTCATCACCGACCTGGAGCTGGCGCGCCTGGCGCCGGACCTGCGCCCCTACATCACCGCTGAGGCCTCTGAGGAGCGCGCGGGGGCGATTCGCGCTATCGGTCGCCTGCACGACAAGTCCGCGCTGCCGCTGATCGAGCCGCTGCTGGCCGACCCGGTGCAGGACGTGCGTCAGGCGGCGTTCCTCGCCGTCGAGCAGCTCTCCGGCTCCGCGACTCGCCGGCCTCGGCGCGCGCTGCCCTCCGGTCCGGTAAAATGGACCTCCGCCACTGAGGACGAGCAGGGCGGTGGCGGGAGCGCGGACGACTGGCGGGCGAAGCTGCGCGCGAACTTTGGGGGTGGCGGCGAGGGGTAGGAAAAACACCATCGCCCGGACCGCGAACGGCCCAGGCGACGAATACGCGCGCTACTGGCTCCCCTCTCCTCGCGGGACACGACGGCGCTCGCGGTCCGGATTCCCGGAGTGAGGTCCACCTCCGCTAGTAACTGATCTCGTCCGAGAGGAAGCGCGTCCAGATCAGCACGATGCCGAGGCCCCCCATCAGCGTGAAGAACGCCGCCGCGCCGCGATAGCCCTCGTCGGTGAAGTTGGCGTCCTTGAAGCCAAAGAACAGCGCCAGCGACAGCCAGAAGATCGTCGCCGAGGCCGCCAGACTCAGCTTGGTGGATTCCACCGGCGCGTGCCAGAAGAGCTGAATCCCCAGCCAGACGAGCAGACATGCCCCGATGAGACCGTAGCGAATGGCGCCAGCCTGCACCTTGTCGAATGGGGTGATGGGGCCGGCCAGATACGCATAGGAGAGGAATGGCATGACGAAAGCGAGCACGAAAGCCAGCGCGACGAGCGCGCTCACCAGCGGCTTGGCGCTACGAGCGGGCGGCATGGATTCAGGTCCTTTCCGGGTGAGGAAACTGCCGATGCGGCAGTCGGATGGCGCCAGCGCGAGAGAGCGGGACGGCTCCGCGAATGGAGCGTCGGGACGGCGCCGCACTTTCCTATTTTAGCGACGAGCGTCCTGCCGCGCAAGTCCTAAGAGATTCATTCACTAACCCGTTGAGATAGTGTTACGGATTGATACCTATCGTGGTCCGATCCAGGACACTATATGCTGCTTGCCAGGCTTTAGCGTCCTCTCTCGTGGCATTAGACCATCCACCCGAATGAGGTGTTGAGCCTGCCAGTCCTTGACCCAGGCCTGAATATCTCGAACCCATGTCATAGGCATCTGCAATGCGGCTTGTTCAATATCCTCATAGGTCAGCATCCCAGAAGATTTCAGCAGACTCTCCAGAGCACTATGCGAGGTGGCCAAATAGCGTGCGCGCAGCATTTCATAATGGCTTCCAGCCCCCAAGTTCTCCGACGTAAACAAGTCAAGCTGAAGGGTGCGACCAATTCGATTCTGTTGTTGAGCCTCCGCGCGGATATGCTCTTGTTGCTCCATGGTTTTCTCTTCGATGGCCCTGAACGTACGTAGACCTTCAGCATGCCGAGTGCAGTAGATGAGATGAAAGTGTGTTCGCCCATCTGTTGGGTGTAGGACAATTGCGCTGATCACATGCGTAAAATTGCCTGCTTGCCTGATCCGTTCGCAGTATGTTTGAACTATCCTGTCCTCTCGGTCCTGGCCTTCCAGTCCTGCCCATTGTTGGCGATAGTCATGCGTACCGAACAACTCAACGTATTTTAGCAGCGCAGTAGAGAAAGGGTCGTCAATGAACCTCTTGATGTCCTTTGTCATGAAGTTGATGAGCACTTCGCTCGGAGCATGACGTAGCACGGGAGTAATTGCGTCCATGCCGAAACCGGACCAACCGGTCGGATCAATGAAGAAGAATGTAAACCCTGCAGTACCTCCGACCCGGGCGAACTTGAGCACCTGAGGAATTGCATGTTCAAATTCGCCATGAAGCACGTTTGCGTCTATGTCAGTTATCAGGTTTACTGACTCCTCTAAACGCCGAAAAGCCTCATTATCCTTCTCGATGAATAGACACCGAATTGCAGGATAGTGTTGTCGCCGAGCAAGCCCTGCCTTGGCAATCCGCAGTCTCTGAATCGCAATATGAGGCGAGGTATCAGACAAATCATCAGTAACGGCGCGCCATGGGCCAGCGAAACCATCTACATAGTTGAGGACGGATGCCCAAGTTCCCACCTTGAACGAGAGCTTCTCAAGGTACTGCTTCAAAACCTGA
>DATEGV010000129.1:0-15760 GCA_035279925.1 Ktedonobacterales bacterium
AGAGCGAGGGGCGGCTCGTCGAGCAGGTGGCGGCGGCCCGCGCGGCGTTCGTCGAGGCGATGGATGACGACCTGAACACCTCGGGCGCGCTCGGCGCGATTGACGAGCTGGTCACCGCCGCAAACGAATATGCGAACCTCCTCGGCGACACGCCGGAGGCGGCGGGAGTCGCAGCCGCGCTGAGGGAGGCTCGCGCCGCGCTGGACGAGCTGACGGGCGTTCTGGGTGTGAGCCTGGAAGAAGCGCGGGTCGGGCTGGACACGGAAACGCGCGTGGCCATCGAGGCGCTCGTCGCGCAGCGCGCCATCGCCCGGCAGAGCCGCGACTGGGCGGCCGCCGACCGCATTCGCCGCGAACTGGACGAGACGTACCGCGTCGTGGTAAAAGATACGCCGCAGGGCGCCACGTGGACCGTGCGCGAGTAATCACAGTCTGGCGTTATCCCTTCTGCGCTGCGTCGAAGGGGAGAAGGGAGCGAGGAACACATGGCGGATTATATCTGGGGCCGTTATCCCGTGTTGGAGGCGCTGCGGTCGCGCCGGCGCGTCCATCGGGTGCTCGTCGCGCAGGGGCCGAAAGATCCCGCGCTCACGGCCGTGGTGGACCAGGCCAGGCGCGTCGGCGTGCCTATCGAGACGTCCTCGCGCCGGCATCTGGACGACCTGAGCCATAACGCGAATCACCAGGGCGTGATGGCTGTGACCGCGCCACGCGAGTACGCCGACGTAGACGAGATTCTGGCCCGCGCGGTGGCGCTGGACGAGGAGCCGCTGGTGCTCGCGCTCGACGCGATTCAGGATGTGCAGAACCTCGGTTCGCTGATTCGCACCGCGGAGATCGTGGGCGCCCACGGCGTCATCATCCCCGAGCATCGCGCCGCGGGCCTGACCCCGGCCGTGGACAAGACCTCGGCGGGCGCGGTCGAGTTTCTGCCCGTGGCGCAGGTGACGAACATGACTCGCACGCTTGACGACCTGAAAAAGCGCGGCCTGTGGTGTATCGGGCTGGACGGCGACGCCGAGACGCCCTTCGACAAGGCGAATCTCACCGGCCCCATCGCGCTCGTCGTCGGCAGCGAAGGCAAGGGCATCAGCCGGCTGGTGCGCGAGCACTGCGACCTGCTTGTGCGCTTGCCGATGCGCGGACATGTGGGCTCGCTCAACGCCGCCGTCGCCGGCTCCATCGCGCTCTACGAAATCTGGCGGCAGCGTGGCTGGGCGGGTCCCAAAGAGCCGAAGGCGTCGCGCGCGGATGACGATGCGCCCGTCGCGGACGAGGAAGAGTAACCGCCGGACTTGCGATTTTCGGCGCTACGGCGCATACTAGGCGACGATACACTCGCGCGTGGCAACCAGGGGACGGGTGTTGAGGAGGAGCGGGCATGGCCCTGGAGCCGACCTGGCAACCCAATTACGTTGATCTGAGCGACGACCGTACGGTGCGCCTCGGTGTGCAATGTCTTGTCTGCGGCGCTCGCTTTGAGTCGGCCCCCGCGCGGATCAATCTGGACCCCGCCTTCGGCTTCGCCATGCAAGGGCCAATCGAGCAGCAGCTCAGCGACCTCAAGTACCGCTCGTTCACCGAATTCGACGCCGCCTACCGCGATATCGCATTCGATTGCCCGCGTTGTAGGCGCCGCGCGTGCGCGGACTGCTGGGATGCGGATCACCAGATGTGCGGGGCGTGCGTCGCCGCCGCCAATCTCAGACGCTCACCCCAGCGCGGGCTGAGCGCCGATGGTCCGCTGGCCGATGGCCGGCTGCGCTGCATCGAACACGGACAGTTCGCGGACGCCGCGCACCCGTCATGGTTGGACGCGCTGCTCTCCGCCGAGCGCCAGAACTCTGGAGATCTCCCCCCGGACGTGACCGACACCGCCTGGATGCGCCGGCTCGGCCTCGATCCCGAACCGGGGGGTAGCGTGATGTCAGGCGTGGCCGCCGCGCCCAGCGCGTTCGCGATGCCGCTGCACCAGACCGGCACGCTTGCCCACGAGCCAACGGCCAAGATCGCCGCGCTGCCCGACTACGATATGCCCCGTCCGAGCGACAGCCCGGGCGCGCGCTCCGCGCAGTTCTTGCCAGAGTTTGACTCGTATAACGCTCCAGAGGGCCGAGTAACCTCCGCGAAGGTCAAGTGTCCGCGCTGCGGGGCCGCCAACTATGACTTTGTCACGAGTTGTACCGCCTGTCAGCTCCAACTGATCCAGAACTGTTCGATGTGCGGAAAGTTGAACCCCGGACACGCGCACGCCTGCGAATTCTGCGGCTCCTCACTGGATCGCCCGCGTGGCTGGGCGACGATTCAGGACTCAGTGCAGCCGCTCTCACCCGCTGAAGCGCGATCGGCCGTCGCGCGCCCACCCGCCCCGGCCAAGAAGCAGCGCACCGCGAAGCACAAAGCCAGCCGCGTTCCCGCCGCGCCGCCACCCAGGCCCGACCCGTTCACTATTGATCCCGATACCGGGGCGATTGCGTTCCCGTCATTCCTGCCTGTCGGCTTCGATGCGCCCTCGACCCTGGTGGAGGATGTGTACGAGCCTGGACTCGCGGGGCGTCTCCTGCTGGCCTTTGAGCGCGTCATCACCATCTTCTTCTGGCTGACCATCCTCACCCTGGCGGTCAGCATTACCGCCGCGGAGGTCTCGCCGCACGCCAATCAGCTCATCAAGAACGCCACGCACATAGACATTCGTATCGTGCTTGCCCACTTCGGCCTCTGGGCGCGCAATCAGACCAACAAGTTGCATATGCGTAAGTGATGGCCGCGGCGAGCGCGCAAGGATACCGGTGATGGGAGCAGACGGGATAGGCCCGCGCTTGATCGTGATTGACGGCTATAACATGATTCGGCGCACACCACGGCTGGCCGCCGCCGAGCGCAACAGCCTCGAAGCCGGGCGGGCGGCGCTCATCGCGCTCGTCACGCAACGCTACCGGTGTACGCCTCACCACGTGATGATCGTCTTCGACGGCGATGGCGACGATGAGACAACGCAGGCGATACCAAGACTCCCCCGCGGTCGGGTGATCTACTCGGCGCGCGGCGTCTCCGCGGACAGCGTCATCCAGCGCTTTACGACGGAGCAGGGGCCGGGTGATCCACCGGCGATCGTCGTCTCCGACGACATGGGGGTGCGAGCCGACGCGACTGGGGCCGGAGCGAGCGCCGCCAGTGTGGAGGCGCTGAGCCGCCGGTTGGACGAGCCGGACAAGTATCGGCGCAGACAGGAGACACACCGCGCGTTCTTGCGGGATCAGTTGCGGCGCGAGACCGAGGACGCGCCTCGAAGACCACGAAAGGGGAACCCGCGCAAGACGCCCCGCCGTCCACGGCAGGAGCCCACGCGCGATCTCCCCTGAGACCTTGCCGACTCACTCCACGCCGATGTCCCACGCCTGTTCGAGGTCTTCACGCGAGTACGCCGTGAAGGCCATCATCGTCTGGGTGCGGATGATGGCGCTGAGGCCGATCATCCGCTCGGTGACAACCTCCGCGAGGTCCTCATAACGCGCCAGATGTAGCACGGCCACCAGGTCATACTCGCCGGTGACGGAATACACCTCCGCGACGCCAGGAATCTTGAGCAGCGCCTGCGCCGTGGAGTTCACGGCGTCACGCTGGACGTTCAGCAGCACGAGCGCGGAGATCATGGCCGCCTCCTTACACCGCGTGCACGGCCTGTTCGCGCAGCTCACGCCGCAGCACTTTGCCCGTGTTGTTCTTCGGCAGCTCGTCGCGGAACACCACTCTGCGCGGACACTTGAACACCGCGATCTGGTCGCGGCAGTAGTCAATGATCTCTTGTTCGGTCGCCGTCATGCCCTGCTTCAGCACCACAAACGCCATCACCGACTCGCCCTGATACGGATCGGGGTACTGCACAACCGAGGCGTCCGCGATGGCGGGATGGCGGAAGAGCGTCTCCTCAACCTCACGCGGATACACATTGTACCCGGAGACGATGATCATGTCCTTCTTGCGGTCCACGATCGAGATGTAGCCGTCCGCGTCCATCGTGGCAATGTCGCCCGTGTGCAGCCAGCCGTCTTGCAGCGTCGCGGCCGTGGCGTCCGCCTGATGCCAGTAGCCCAGCATGATGTTCGCGCCCCGGCAGATCAGCTCGCCCGGCTGGCCCACCGGAACCTCCTGGCCGCTCTCGTCAACGATCTTCACCTCAACGCCCGGAAGCGGCTTCCCCACCGTGCCCGGCTTCACCACCGGCGCGGCCGCGTTGCTCGTCACCACCGGAGCCGCCTCCGAGAGGCCATAGCCCTCGTTGATCGGCACGCCCGCCAGCGATTGGAACGTCTCCAGGACACTGACCGGCAGCGCCGCCGCGCCCGACGCCACGTAGCGCAGCGAGGTGAGGTCGTAGTCGCGAATATTGGGGATCTGCGCCCAGGCCACGAACATCGGCGGCGCGCCGTAGAGCACCGTGCAGTGATACTTCTGGATCGCGTCGAGGCTTGAGACCGGCTCGAATCGCTCGATAAGCACCATCGTCGCGCTGTTCAGGACGGAGAGATTCATGCCCACATTCATCGCGTAGATGTGGAAGAGCGGCAGCGCCAACCAGATCACGTCATCCGGGCGGGTGGCGACGTCCGGCATCGCCATGCACTGCTCACAGTTGCCGACGAGGTTGCGGTGGCTCAGCATCGCTCCTTTCGGCCGTCCCGTCGTGCCGGAGGTGTAGCAGATGACGGCCACCTGCTCATCATGGACAGTGACGTTCGGCTCGGTCTCCGGCGCACCCGCAAAGGTGTCTCGCCAGGAGAGCGCGCCGGGAATCTCCTGTGGCGCGGCGACGATGACATGGCGCAGGTCGGGAGCGTTCTTCGCCGCCTCCAGAGCCACCTGGGCGAACGGACCGAAGGTGAGGATGGCCTTCGCGCCGCTGTCCTTCAAGATATACTCGACCTCGCCCGCTTTATACAGCACGTTCATCGGCACGACGGACCCACCGGCTTTGAGAATGCCGTAGTACGCCTCCATGAAGATCGGCAGGTTATGGATATAGAGGGCAACGCGGTCGCCGGGGGTGATGCCCAGCTTGATGAGCGCGTTGGCCACCTGATTGGCGCGCTTATTGAAGTCGCCATAACTCGTGGACTGGTCGCGGAAGATGACGGCCGTCTTGTCGGGCTGCCGCTGGGCAGTCCGTGTCAACATCTCACCAAGATTCATCACGTACCTCACTTCATGGGAGCGGGCGATTACATCAAGACGCCGGCCGGTCCGCCAGCCACATAGATCACCTGTCCGCTGACAAAGCTCGCGTCATCGGAGGCCAGGAACGCGATCACGCTGGCGACCTCCTCCGGCTTGCCGACGCGCCGCAGCGGGATGTGCTGGGAGGCTCCCGCCTGCATCGCCTCCGGGGTGATGCCCATGCGCTGCGCGGTGGCGCGCGTCATGTCAGTGTCTATAAAGCCCGGCGCGACGGCGTTGGCGGTGATGCCATAGCGGCCAAGCTCGATGGCGAGCGTGCGCGTCAGGCCCTGCAATCCCGCCTTCGCCGCCGAGTAGTTGCTCTGGCCCCGATTGCCCAGCGCCGACGTTGAGGAGAGGCTGATGATGCGCCCATAGTTGCGCTCCACCATCACCTTCTGCGCCGCCCGCGCGCAGTTGAACGCGCCGCGCAGGTGGACGTTGATCACGAGATCCCAGTCATCGTCGCCCATCTTGAAGAGCATATTGTCGCGGATAACGCCCGCGTTGTTCACAAGAATGTCAAGCTGGCCAAAGCGCTCAACGGTCGCGTCCACCATGCGCTGCACGGCGTTGGCGTCGGCGACATCGCACGCGAGGGCAAGCGCTTCGCCGCCCGCGTCGGTGATCGAGCCAGCGACGGCTTCGCAGCCCGCCACGTTGAGGTCCGCGAGCGTCACGCGCGCGCCGTCACTCGCGAGCCGCCGGGCGGTGGCCGCGCCGATACCCTGCGCCGCCCCGGTCACAATCGCCACCCGGCCGTCCAATCGTCCCATATCGTGTTCCCTTTTCATTGATGGAGCGCGCTCAACGTCCGCGCGACGATGATGCGCGACAAGTGTCCGCTCCGACCGCTCAGCCTAACGCCCTACCGTCAGAGACCGGTCTCGGCCATTCATGGCCGGAGCACAGGCGTCGCGCGACCTGAAGGCTTCACGGCCATCGCGCTTGCCGCGTCAATTGGTAGAACGCTTCGGTGAGGAAAGCATAGGATTCAAGCGGCAGCGTGTCAAGCGTGACCCGCAATTCAAGCGGGAATGAGGCCGCGCCGCGCCAGGGCATGCAACAGCAGCGGCTCGATCTGCGCGCGGATGGCGGCGTTGGCGAAACCGGCCCAGGCGACGTCGCCGGTGACGCTGAGCGGCGCGTCGAGCGCGTTGCCGAGCGCGTCCGTGAGCAGCACGCCGGCCTCCTCCGCCACGAGGGCGCTGGCGACATCGTAGGGGTGGCAGCAGATTCCCAGCGCGAGGCCGCGCTGCGTCAGGAGCGGCTCCATCAAGGGACGTAGGTCGGCGATGAAGCGGTCATGGCCCGCCATCAGCTCGTAGAACTGGCCGCCGGTGCAGATGTACTGATCCTCCCAGCAGTGCGTCTTGCCGCGCTGCACCGGACCGAGCGCGCCCAGCGCCACCTCCTCATCTATCGCGGCAAGCTCCTCGCGCACGCCAGGAAAGAAGCGGCTGATGGAGGCGAACCCCTGGGCGATGGTGGGCGCGGCGCTGGGATGGAGCGCGAGCGGAGTACGCTCTCCCGTCAGCCGGTTGTGCCGCTCGGCGTGGACGCCCTCGCCGCGTATTGCCCAGAGCGCGTCGGAGAGGTGCTGCTTGACAAGGGGAATCTCCGTCTGAACGGCAAGCTCGATGTCGCGCAGGCGCGTCGCCGGTCCGCGATTCGGCGCGACCCCGGTGAGTATCCAGGCGCTGCGTTTCTGGTACATATAGGGGCGCGTGCCGTCTATCGGGTCAACGAGGATGCGCACCTCCGCGTCGTCGGGCGCGAGGCCGCGCGGCAGGACGAGCACGCCGTCGCCGTGGCCGCTGTCTCGCAGCCCCTCCGCGATGAGGACGAGCGAGCGCGTGGGCGCGATCTCGCGCTCGAAATACGCCACCAGGCGCTCCTCGCTGACACGATCAATGGCGAAGATGGTGTCGCCGTCGGGCGCGTCATCCTCGACCACGGCGGCCAGCGCCTCGATGGCCTGCCGCTCCGCCTGGGAGACCACAGCGGCGCGTATCTCGTCATGTAGCGCGCGCAACTGGACCAGCAGGCGCTCGCGGTCACGTATCATGCGTGCGGTGTGTCCTTTCATGCGTGGGGGGCTCGTCCAATGGGGTTACACAGTATCATACCAAGAAGCTCACGCCTCCCAAGGAGGTCACATAATTTGCGTGACCTTCTTGGGAGATGATGACCTTCTTGGGCGTCATAGAAAGCCGACGCATGTACCCGTACATTAGTGTCTGCTCGTTGCGAACGCGCGCTGTACCTTGACTGGATCGGGTTTATAAGGGTATAAGCGATTCCGACAGCCCAAGAATGCCGTCGCCGCTATAGAAAGCAAAACAGCGCTCCCAAACGTGATAGCGCAGGCTATCCCCCATCATAAGCATGCTCAACACCCACACTCAATAACATAACGTGAGTTCGGAATAACGAGACGCCTCCAGGCGGGTTATGATGCGGTGTACCACGACCCATCATCGCCAGACGGTTGCAATCTAGCGTTAAATGCTCTATCATGGCGACACCGAACACCTGCTATGTAATGCGCCTTAGTGGTGGAGCGCACAATGACCACGTATCAAAGGTTCCTGACCTGGTCCCCCACCCCAACACCGATTTTCGCCTCTGTCACCTGATATTGGTGACGAGTCGGCGGATCCAAAGAGGCTTTCCTTATCCCGAACTGACGTTAACATACTAACCGCCGGGCTGTGGCTCCCCCTTCCCGCATGGGCGGGAACGGGGCTGGGGGGTTAGGTCAATGGTCGGCGCGCGAGCCTGGTCTAACTGTAGCTGTACGTTCGCGGGAGTTCTATGACGCCCAAGAAGGTCATCATCTCCCAAGAAGGTCATCCAAAAAGTGTGACCTCCTTGGGCGGTAGTGACCTCCTTGGGCGTGATCGCGTCGGTCGCGGTCCCCGCACATCGAGGACGAGGCCTTCCACGGCCGGTTGAACCCTTCGCGCGAACATGGTATCCTGAGGGTGCGCGCAGACCCGGAGGGATGGCAGAGTGGTCTAATGCGGCCGTCTTGAAAACGGCAGTCCGAGAGGACCGGGGGTTCGAATCCCTCTCCCTCCGCCCCACAAGTCCGACGCGATCGCGGTGATCCGTGCTCCGGTCACTCATGGTCGAGAGCTTGCTAGTGGATGTGCGGTATGACTTCCTCGGCGAAGCGGTGCAGCGGCTCCTGATCGTAGGCCAGCCGCGGCAGCGTCACCACCACATAGTTGGCCCCAGCGTCCACCAGCGATTGCACGTATTCGATGATCTCGTCGGCGCTGCCGACACGCGCCGTATTGCGCAGATTCTCAAGGCTCATGCCCAGCGGCGCGCGGACCTTCGCCGTCGCGATCTCAGGGTCGGCCCCGGCTGCCAATGGGAAGACGCTAATATCCGTCGAGCGGATGATGTCGTCGTAATTGCGCCCGACCGCCTCGCAGTGGCCACGCAGCACCTCGTACTTGTGGCGCATCGTGGCCGGATCGCTATTGAAGTTGCAGGCGTCGCCGTACTTGGCCACCAGCTTCAGCGTGACCTGTTCGCCGCCGCCGCCGATCCAGAGCGACGTGTGTGGCTTGCGGGCGCCGCGCGGCTCGTTGATGGGCCGTTCGATGCGGTAGCGCTTGCCCTCCACCACCGGCTCCTCCTCGGTGAACATTTTGTAGATGATCTCGGTGGCCTCGCGGAAGTTGCGCATGCGGTCTTTCGTCTCCGGGAACCCGTAGCCGTAGGCCTTCCATTCGTGCTCATACCAGCCGCCGCCGATGCCACAGTAGAGGCGGCCGTGGCTCATCACATCCACCGTGGACGCCATCTTGGCGAGCAGCGCGGGGTTGCGATAGCCGACACAGGTGACCATCTGGCCCACGTTGACGCGCTGGGTGTCGCGGGTGAGCGCGGCGGTGATCGTCCACGCCTCGAAGCACGTCTCATGCACGGGAACCGGTATCGTGTGGAAGTGGTCGAAGACCCAGATCGAGTCGTAGGCAGGTATCGCGTCGGCCGTCTTTGCCACGCGCGTCATCGCCTCATACTTTTCGATGGGATCGGCAATCTCCGTCAGGTCCATGCGCCACCCCTGCGGCACAAATACCCCAAAGCGCACGCTCATCTTACTCGCTCACCCTTTCCACCTGGGGGAACCGAAATACCATGTGGCGGCGAAAGCTCTCGGCTATAAATGGCCGGAGCACAGGCGCGACGCGGCCTGAAGGCTCAGCATTCCTCGCCCCGCGTGGGCCACATGGCGCTAGCGCACGTACATCCCGGCGTGTGCGGCTCCCTCTCGGATGATGCCATGATTGGGCGTCGTCGCGCCATGTGGGGCAACCGTCTACTCGCTAATCCCGGCTGCGGTCTGGCTCCCCCTTCCCACGTTGGCGGGAAGGGCGTTGGGCTGGTTAGGTGCGTTACCCGCGCAGTTCAAGGAGGGGGAAGGCGCGATGCGTGCGCGGCGGGATCAAAAAGTTCTGCCGGCGTGTCACCGTGAGGAACGAATTGATGCCATTCGCGGCTGACGGCACCTGGTATCGCTGAGTGATGTCGGTGGCGTCCATTGCCATGCGGCTGGCATGGAACACCTGCGCCGTCGGCACGAAGCTGAGAAAGTGGACGCCCGGGGCAGCTTTGTCGCCGTCCAGCGCGTCCAGCGTGTTGAAGTCTACCCGCAATTGCAGCGCCTGCCCCTGCGGCGAGCGGCTGCCGATCTGGATGGCCTCGGTATGGCCGATCACACTGAAGCGCGAGGCGTCCGGCTCGGTGGGGTTGGGGTTGAGCCAGCTGGTGTTGACGGTCACTCGCCCCGGCGCGACCTGGAACCCCGGGTTAAACATGCGATTGAAGCGATCGTCGTAGTTGAGCTTATACCAGGCGTCCAGGTCCTCGAAGAGATGCGAGATGTGCAGAATCGTGCCGCCGGCGAAATAATCCGTGGGCCGCTCCGTCGTCATCGGGGGCAACAGCGGATCGCGCTTCCCGTCAAAGCTGACGGTCTCCTCACTCGCCTGCCCCAGTTTTTGGGTCGAGGTGAAGCCCATGAACAGCGGCGATGTCTCCGGAATCTGCCCGGCGAATGGCAGCTTCGCCTGTTGCGCCATTTTACGCGGCAATCCCGCCCCAACGAATCCCGTGCGGATGGACGTTACATGAAACAGATCGCTGACGTTCGCCGCCGGCGCCGACCGTCCCGCCAGCTTGCCGCTGCGTCCAAACAAGGCGTTCTGAACGTCATGCAGATTGTCGAGCCTATCAGAGCGCAGGTGAAAGACGACATCGTTGCTTTCGAGCAGCGTCGCGGCGGGATCGCTGGGAAAGCGAACGGCGTCAATCAGCGCGGGCGCGTTCGTGCCGTCCACCGTGCGGGGCAGACGCGCGCTAACAACTGCGTCGGGGATGTGGGCGCGGAAGTAGGGCAGACCCCAGCCGACCAGCGCGAACACCCCGGACGGCGCGTACGCGTACGCCGACTCGACGGCGCGCAGAGCCGCCTCCAACCGGGTCTGATCGGCGAGCGTTGGCGCGCGGGTCAGTGTCGCGGTGATGACGAGGTTCCAGACCGGCGGTATCTCGACGATCACGGCGGATTCGGGATCGGTCTGAACGCGCCCGCCGTACATGGCGATCTGATACTGGCCGGTGGGGTAGCCGCCGGACGGCGGCCCATACACGCGATGCGCGGGCGGCGCAAGCTGGGAGAGGGTGACGTAGAGCGCGGCGGCTCCCGTCGAAGCGACGAGACCACCGGCGGTCACCCGCAGCAGGGTGCGCCGCGAGACCCGTGGGCCTCCGGCGTGCGGTTCCGGCGTCGCGCTCACATCGTTTGGTTCGGACACGTGGCGCTCCCATCCATCCCATCACCAGCGCGCAGCGGAGTGTCTCGATTGTATGCGGGCGCTCACTCGTCGTCAAGCCACGCTCAGCCGTATGCGCGTGGTTGCGATCTGGTTGCGCACGGCGCGCAATAGACACCGACTCTCAACCCAGTGAACACCTTGACGTAGCGAGCAATAGGCCGTCCACGACCTATGCTTGTACGGGATATCCTCCGCTTGGCAGACAAGAAATCACTTGATGACAACGCCAAGCGAGGAGCGCGTACACATGCCACGGCTCCCATGGGCTGGACTGGCCCTCGCGGCATGATGATGGATGATGTGGAGGACGTGTAGAACGGAGGCGAGCGGGGTACGAACCATCGGGGCGCGTGGATACGCGCCGGGCAACGAACCAGGGCAACTACTCAGCGTTCCTATTCCTAAGAGCGGCTCCCACGTGAGGTCTGGTGGAATGACTCACGGGGAGTGGTCGCGGCGAGGGCCGAATGATCCGCCTTCCCGCATGGTGAAAGGACATGGTGTATGCCTTCACGGTTTAGTCCAAAACGTCGTCTCTTAGCGGCAGGGATAGCCATCCTCGCGATGGTGGGCGCATTCGCGGCCGTCACTTTGCCATCCACGGCAAAGATCGCCAAAGCCGCCGCCCCGGTAAAGCCGTTCTGTACGGTGCGCCCGGCCTTCTGCACGGAGACCGCGGAGCCGTGGAACTACCAGGGGCAGTATACGGGCCACGATGAGCCGTCGCTGCTCTTCTACTCGAATACCCCCGGCTCCGGCAACAATAACCTCTATCAGTTGACGCTGCCGTCCGATCCGCCCACGCTTCCCAACAACGCGGGAACCGGTGGCACCTGGAACTTCCAGTTGCATCCCGCCTTCTGGTTCGGCATGGCGATGTGCGACAACCAGTCGGCGCCGAATCCAGGCGCTACCTGCACCCCGGACAGCGACAACAACATCTACACCAGCACGAACCCGAATTCCGAGCGTTACCTCGGCAAGACTCCGGGATCGGCGTTCATGGAGATGCAGTTCTATCCACCCGGCTGGGGCAATGTAGGTTCCGGCATTAGCTGCGGTCCAGACAACACCCAGTGGTGCGCCGCGCTGAACATTGACAGCTTCAGCTCCAACTCCAACACCGGCCAGGTAAACAACGCGGCCTGCCTCAACGCCACCGGTGAAGAGTACGTCAACTACGCGATCATCACCAAGAGCGGCCATTCCCAGGCGCCGGCGGATCCGCTGCGCCAGACGATTCTGACGTTCTCGACGACCGCCGACACGCTCGAGATGAATTCCGGCGACAAGCTGGAAGTCTACCTGCATGACACCGACGCCGGCTTCCAGGTGGTCATCCATGACGCGACCACCGGCCAGACCGGCTCGATGACCGCCAGCATCGCCAACGGCTTTGGGCATCCGCTCTTCCAGCCGACCGCCTCGAGCTGCACCGATCAGCCGTATACGTTCCATCCTGAGTACAGCACATCGGGACCGAACACTCGCGTCCTGTGGGCGGCGCACTCCTACAACGTCGCCTATTCAGACGAGATCGGCCACTCGGAGTACTGCAACGCCGCCGACCCGAACACTGGAGCCTGCCTCCAGGCTGGTGTGAACGATCCAAACGGTCTGGACTCGGATGACAACGGCTGCCAAACCTTGCCGTTGGTTCCAAGTAACCAGCCGTTTACGATGTGCACCGCCACGGAGAATGACTTCGACGGGCCTGAGTATCAGCACAACTGGCCGGGGTCAAATCCGAATCCGACCGCCGATCAGGCCGTGCATGCCTCGCCAGTGACAATCACCAGTCCGCTCTTCCGCGGCGAAGGCGGCAAACTGCGCAACTTCTCGCGCGTCGCGTTTGAGAATGATCTGCCACGTGTCGAGGGGAAAGACACTTCTCCGAACAACGCCTGCCAGCGGCACGTCTCGAATCCGATGGATCCGCATCCGGGTCAGGGGTGCATTGATCCGCCGAACGGCGCGACATTCTACCCGATCTTCTCGGCCGTGCGGACTGAGAACGGATCGTGCGTGTGGCAAGAGGGCGACGCCTTCCTCCCCAACACGATCAACAACTTCGGCGGCACGCCGACCGCTGAGTACGGTGGCTTGCTGCTGCTGAATTACCCAGCCCCTGGTTTCACTGTGACCCAGCGCTACAACGACTTCCGCCAGGTTCTGGAGCATAATCCTTGCACGTCGGGTGGTGGTGGCGGCGGCGGTCGCTGATCGCACGCCTTGTCAACCGGCCCGTGAGGGCCTCGTGAAGTGAAGGTTTCGACCGCGGGCAGCGGCTGTTGCTCGCGGTCGTTCTTTGTCCAGCGGTTATCGTGGCGCGCCATTCAGAACAACTGGAGGTATCCTCAGATGCCAGTCCGTGACGCGCTGGTAGGCGTGGCCAATGCGCAGGGCCAGCGCGTCGGCGAAGTGCGCGGTCACGATCTGTAGGCCAATAGGCAGCCCGCTCGCCGTGAAGCCGCCGGGAACGGTGAGCGCCGGCTGGCCGGTCAGGTCGAACGGGAAGGTGTATCGTAGCGAATGCCCGGCGGGCTCCTCTCTGCCGTCGAAGAGCATCGGCGTGTCTACGTCCGCGATGCGGATGGCCGGCACTGGCAATGTCGGCGTCATCAGCGCGTCCACGTCGCGCAGCAGATCGCGCATCTGGCCCGCAAAGCGCTGGCGAGCGAGCCGCGCGTGGATATAGTCGCTTGCGCTGTACTCCGCGCCGCTGCGAATGGCCCCGAGAGTCTGTGGGCGATACAGTTCGGCGCGGGTGTCGAGCCAGCCCTGATCTTTGTGGAAGGTGTACGCCTCCGGCTTCTGGATCGCTCGGTAGACGCCGAACATCTCGTCTATCTCGGCGGGTACGCGCACCACTTCGACGGTCGCGCCGCGCTCCGCGAACGTCGCGATGGCTGCGCGCACGGCCGCCTCTACGTCGGGATCAATGCCCCGGAAGAAGTAGTTCTCCGGGACGCCTATACGCAGGCCGTGGATCGTGGCCTCCGGGGATTGGTCGGCGGCCAGGGCGTCGGCGTAGCCTGAATGCGGCTCCGAGACGCTGTCCAGGTCGTAGGGATCGAACCCGGCGATGGCGTCTAGCAGCAACGCGCAGTCCTCAGCGGTGCGCGCGATGGGGCCGGCGTGATCCAGCGACCAGCTCAATGGGATGATGCCGGCGCGGCTCACCAGCCCAAACGTCGGCTTCAGCCCGGTTACGCCGCAGGCCGCCGCCGGGATGCGGATCGAGCCGCCGGTGTCGGTGCCAAGCGCGCCCAGACACTCGCCCGTCGCCACGGCCGCCGCGGAGCCGCCGCTGCTCCCACCCGGTACGCGCTGGGTGTCCCACGGATTGCGCGTGGGCGGGGTGATCGCCCCGTATGCGAACTCATGGGTGTTCGTCTTGCAGAGCGCCACCGCGCCGGCCTCGGCCAGTCTCCGCGCCACCGTCGCGTCCGTCTCCGGCAGCCAGTCCGCCAGCACACGCGAGCCGCCGGTCGTGCGCACGCCGCGCGTCTGAATCAAGTCTTTGAGGCCAAGCGGCAGCCCCATCAGCGGTCCGGAGTCCGCTCCGTCGCGCAGCGCGCGGTCGGCGTCGCGCGCCTGTTCGAGCGCGCTCTGCGCCATAATGGTGACGCATGCGAGTATGGCGGGTTCGACCGCTTCGATGCGCGCCAGACAGTCGCGAGTCAGCTCAACCGCCGTGACCGCGCCCTCCCGTAGCAGCCGCGCCGCGCGTGCTAGCGTCAACGGCTCGACCGCCGCTTCAGATCCACGATTCCGCTCGCCCATCACGCCCTCCGCTCTGACTACATCAGCTCTCCGTTGAATGGTACTATGTGGCGCAAGAGCGCCGTGACGCCAGGAGCTGAGGCGGCGGCGTGGTGGAAAGGACAGTCGGATGCGGACGAGCGGGACGTTACAGGTCGGAGCAGCGCGCGTGACGATCCTCAACGCGGGCGATCTCGTCCTGCGCCTGGCGGATGAGATGGCCGTTCCCGAAGCGATCTGGCGGCCCAAGTACGCGGCGGTATTCGACCAACGGCGGCTCTTTCCAAGCCAGAGTGTGTATATCGCGCACCCAGCGGGCGGCGCGCTCGTGGACATCAACGACTATCCCGCGACGGTCGCGCCCGACTCTCCGTATCTTCCGCCGGACTACACGCCGCCGCCCGGCGTCCTCTCGCAGCTTGCCACGCTTGGCGTCCGGCCGGACGATATCCAGCATGTCGTCATCACCCACGCGCACTGGGACCACTTCGCGGGCACGACCCGACGCGCGGTTGACGAGTATGCGCCGAGCTTCCCGCATGCGCGGCACTATCTGGGCGCGGCGGATTGGGAGAACGCGGAGACACAGGCGGCGCTCCGCGAGCCCGACTCGCTCGAAGCGCGGACACTTGGGACCCTCCACGCGCGCGGTCTCCTAGAGCTTGTGAATGGCGGCCGCGTGATCGCGGATGGGGTCGAGATTCGCCACGCGCCGGGCGAATCGCCGGGGCATCAGGTGGCGCGGGTCCACTCCGAGGGCCAAACGCTCTACGTCCTGGGTGACCTATTCCACGATCCCATCGAGGTCGAGCATCCCGAATGGATGGTCACGTGGGCCGATCCGGAGACGATGCTAGCCACCCGCCGCGCCATTATGACTGACGCGCTCGCGGAGAACGCGCTTCTCGTGGCAGCGCACATTC
>DATEGV010000130.1:0-2889 GCA_035279925.1 Ktedonobacterales bacterium
ACGCTCAATGTCTCCGGTCCACAGATTGCCGCCGAGGCCGAATTCCGAGTCATTGGCCAGCTCGACCGCGTGCTCCGCGTCACGCGCGCGGATCACCGCCGCCACCGGGCCGAATGTCTCCTCGCGGAAGAGTGGCATCTCGGTCGTGACACCCGTGACGATAGTCGGCGGATAGAACGCGCCCGCGCCTTCGCCCACCTTGCCACCCAGAATCACCCGCGCGCCCATGGCCACCGAGCGCTCCACCTGATCCACCAGCCCATCACGCAGGTCGGCGCGAGCCATCGGCCCCATCTGCGTCTGCGCATCCAGTGGATCGCCCATGCGCAGCTTGCCAGCCTCCTCGGCGAACTTCTGGGCGAAGGCGTCGGCCACTGACTCCTCGACGATGAAGCGCTTGGCGGCGATACAGCTCTGCCCGGCGTTCTGGAAGCGCGAACGCACCGCCATCGCGGCGGCGGCGTCCAGATCGGCGTCGGCCAGCACGATAAAGGCATCCGAGCCGCCAAGCTCCAGCACCGATTTCTTGATGGCGCGTCCGGCCGCCCCGGCCACCGCCATGCCAGCCGGGCCGCTGCCGGTCAACGTGACGGCGGCGATACGCGGGTCGGCGATGATCCGCTCGACTTCAGCGCCTGGAACCAGAATCGTGCTAAAGAGGCCGTCGGGCGCGTCCGCCTCGCGGAAGATACGCTCGATCTCCAGCGCGCAACGCGAGACGTTCGAGGCATGCTTCAGCACAGCGGTGTTGCCAGCCATGATGGCGGGCGCGGCAAAACGCATGACCTGCCAGTAGGGGAAGTTCCACGGCATGATCGCCAGCACGACCCCAATCGGCGTAAACTCGACGTAGCTCTCGGCGGCGTTCGTGGCGACACGTTCAGGCGCAAGGAATGTCTCGGCGTTCTCGGCGTAATAGTCGCAGTTCCAGGCGCACTTCTCAACCTCGGCCTCAGACTCGGCGATCGTCTTGCCCATCTCGAGCGTCGCGACGCGCGCCAGTTCGGCTTTCCGCGCGCGCAAGGTGGCGGCTACTCGCCGCATCAGGGCGCCACGCTCGGCGAATGAGGTCGTGCGCCAATGCAGGTATGTCTTGCGCGCGCGCGCCAGGGTCTCGTCAATTTGCTGTGTGGTAAACGGCTCAAATGTCTCGATGACCTCGCCCGTAGCTGGATTGATAGATTCGATGCTCATGCGACTCCTCGGTTCAAAATAACTGTCCGCGGACGTATTCGGGCGTGTGTGTGCCTCGGTGCTTTGCGCGCATCGTACCACCTTCCACAGCCAGATTGATATAGGCGCCGTGGCGAATCTTCTCTGGCCGCCGCGTCGTCTGCCAGGGCGTTTGTAACGCTTTGCCGGAGTGACCGATTGGATGGTATAGCGGGAGAATTATATGGTATCCACATCAGCCACTCAGGGCCGATATGATACACTCGGGCAGGTCGGATTGAAAGCCAGTTGCAGGAGAAATGCCAGATGAGCGCGGATAACATCGGAGGCGACGACCCACAGATAGCTGCCCGCATCAACGAGTTACGCGAGCGGCTTGTCACGGCGGATCACGCCTACTATGCTCTCGATAATCCGCTCATCTCCGACGCGGAGTACGACACGCTGATGCGTGAGTTGCGCGCGCTCGAAGATGACTATCCGGCGCTGATTACGCCCGACTCGCCAACCCAACGAGTCAGTGGTGAGGCTGCCGTCGGCTTCGCCAAGGTGCGCCACCGCACGCCGATGCTCAGCCTGGCCAACGTACGCACACCCGATGAGCTACACGCCTGGCAGCAGCGCGCGCAACGGCTCCTGCCAAACGCATCCTTCACCTACGTCTGCGAGCCGAAGATTGACGGCCTGAGCATGAATCTCACCTATGAGCATGGCCGTCTGGTGTCCGGCGTCACCCGTGGCGATGGCGCGGTGGGCGAAGACGTGACCAACAACGTGCGCACCATCAAAGATATTCCGCACCAGTTGAAGCAGGTGGACGCGATCCCCATCCCGCAGCGCATCGAGATTCGCGGCGAGGTCTATATGCGGCGCGAGGACTTCGAGGCGCTGAACGAGCGGCTGGCGACGGAGGCCGAGCAGGCAGGCACGACACCACGCCTCTTCGCCAATGCCCGCAACGGCGCCGCTGGCTCGCTCCGCCAGAAAGACGCCAGCATCACGGCAAGCCGCCCACTCTCCTTCCTCAGCTACCAGATTGGCCAGATCGACGGCGCCCCGGAGCCACGCTCTCAGGTGGAGGTGCTGGAATGGCTGCGAGGATGGGGCTTCCAGGTCAGCCCGCGCGTCAGGCATGTCGCAACACTCGAAGAGGCGCAGGCGTACTGCGACCAGACCGCCACGGAGCGCTTCACCGTCGGCTACGACATCGACGGCGCGGTGATCAAAATCAACGAACGCTGGCAGCAGGACGAGCTGGGTGCGGTCAATCGCGACCCCCGCTGGGCAATCGCCTACAAGTTCGCGCCAATCGAAGGCAACACGCGCCTGCTCGATATCGTCGTCACGGTGGGGCGGACGGGCAAGATGACACCGAACGCCCGCCTGGAGCCGATCCCGCTGGGCGGCGTCACCGTCTCGCGCGCGCAGCTATTCAACGAGGACGAGATTCGCCGCAAGAACCTGATGATCGGCGATATCGTGGTGGTCCAGCGCCACGGCGATGTCATTCCCGGCATCGTCAAGCCGCTGGTGGAGTTGCGCGACGGCAGCGAGAAGCCGTGGACGTTCCCGACGACCTGCCCGGTCTGTGGCTCTCCGGTCTTCCGGGCCGAGGGGGAGGCCGACAACTACTGCACCAACACCGACTGCCCGGCGCAACGCACCGAGCGCATCATCCACTTTTCGGCGGTGATGGACATTCGCGGTCTGGGCGAC